>OMQK01000051.1:6564-27219 GCA_900313205.1 uncultured Bacteroidales bacterium
GTTCCTTACCAAGACCCGCGGCGGAAAACTTGCCTTCTGCCACGTATGGGACTTTGACCTGGCGCTTGGGAACTGCTCATACCTTCATGCCGATCCCGGCGCAGAAGACGGCCCTGAGGGATGGTGGGTAAAGACCATCGCTCCATGGAGGATGAAGACGGGATGGTACCTCCGGCTGTTTGAGGATCCCAAATTCCGTGAGGCCGTGAAAGTCCGTTGGAATGAAGTGAAGGGAGAGCTTGAGACGCTTCCCGGTTATATAGACGGTCTTCTTGCCCTTCACCGGGAGTCGTTTGACAGGAACTTTGAGAGATGGCCTGTCATCGGCACTAATGTGTGGCCTAATTCCTGGCCTGAAGAGCAGCTTCCCACATCCTACGACGAAGAGGTGGCACTCCTTAAGGACTTCTGCGTCAGGCGCCTCCAATGGTTAGATACAAATATTAACAACCTTTGATATGAAGTATTTCTGTCACATCCTTCTCCTTGCCCTGGCGCTTTCCGCCTGCACGGATAAAGCCGCACTGGAGCCGGTAGATTTCTCTGACGTGCTCATAGAAGACTCCTTCTGGACGCCCCGCCTGGACCGTCACAAGACTGCTACCATCCCCATTTGCATAGACCAGATAGAGAAGGAGACGGGAAGGATGCGTAATTTTGAGAAGGTCGCTGCCGGGGAAGGGGAGCATGAAGGCTACTTCTTTGATGATTCAGACGTTTACAAGGCCCTGGAAGGCCTTGCATACTCCCTTATCCAGCATCCGGACTCCGTCCTTGAGGCAAAATGCGACGAGTGGATTTCCAAGATTGCCGCCGCACAGCAGGAAGACGGCTACATAAACACGTACTTCACCCTGCCGTGCCCCATTGAGCGCTGGACAGACATGGATAAGCACGAGCTCTACTGCACCGGCCATATGATAGAAGCTGCAATAGCATACTATCATGCCACCGGCAAGCGTACCCTGCTTGACGTGGCGCAGCGTATGGTGGATCATGCCATGACCGTAATGGGCCCCGGTCTCAGGCACTGGGTTCCCGGTCATGAGGAGATAGAGCTTGCCCTTGTGAAACTCTACCGTGAAACCGGGGATAAGAAGTATCTTGATTTTGCCGACTGGCTCCTTGACCAGCGCGGACACGGCTACGGTGTTTACGGAGACCCTATGGAGCCCGTGGACGACGGAACGCGCCTCTACTATCAGGACAATGTCCCGGTAAGGGAAATAACTGATATAGTGGGCCATGCGGTACGTGCCATGTATCTGTATTGCGGTATGGCCGATGTCGCCTCTTTTACGGGAGACAAAGGCTATATGGAAGCTCTGGACCGCGTTTGGGATGACGTTGTGCTCAGGAATATGTACATAACGGGCGGAATCGGCTCATCCTATACCAACGAGGGATTCACCGAAGACTATGACCTCCCCAATCTGGAAGCATACTGCGAGACCTGCGCCTCTATCGGCATGATTCTCTGGAATTCCCGTATGAACCGCCTTACGGGTGATGTCCGTTATGCCGATATCATGGAACGATGCCTCTACAATGCAGCCCTGGCCGGGATGTCCCTCTCCGGAGACCGTTTCTTCTATGTGAACCCCCTGGAGTCCAAGGGCAATCATCACCGCCGCCCCTGGTTTGGCTGCGCATGCTGCCCCAGCAATGTGTGCCGCTTCCTTCCCTCCATAGGAGGCTACATCTATAATGTAAAAGGCCGCAGCATCTACACCAACCTGTATATCGGCGGCACTGCCACATTTGACGTGGATGGTAAGCCTGTTACCCTTAGGCAGGAGACTGAGTATCCCTGGGAAGGAACTGTCCAGCTGACGGTCCAGACTGGATGCCGTGCCAGGCTGATGCTCAGAATCCCTGGCTGGTGCACCTCCTGGAGCCTTGAGGTCAACGGGGAAAGAGTGACACATTCCAATTCCGGAATCGCCGGCTATGTGTGCGCTGGCAATACCTGGAAGGCGGGAGACCGGATTACTCTCAAACTGGACATGCCTGTGCGCATAGAGGCCGCAGACCCTAACGTTAAGGCCGATATCGGAAAGCGTGCGGTTTGCCGCGGTCCTCTTGTGTACTGTATGGAGGAGGTTGATAATCCCGAATCCTATGATTCTGCGCTGCTTTCCAGCGCCACCGTTTTCCAGGAGACCTGGGAACCTGACCTTCTTGACGGGGTAACCACAATCCGCACTGCCGATGGCGCAGTATTCGTGCCCTACTATTCATGGGACAACCGCGAAGCCGGCAGGATGAAGGTATGGGTAGATTACAAATAAATCTTTGAAGCATGAAAAAACTGCTCCTCGTGGCATTCTGTGTCGCAATTATGGCCGGGTGCGCCTCCGATAAGGATGTAAGGGAGGCAAGAGCCCTTGCCGGCAGGGTACTGGAAGGAAGCGGCGTAAGCCATATCCAATTCCGTAAAATATCGGCCGAGGCCGATACCTTCCGCATAGAGTCTGACGGAGGCAAGGTTATCATCTCAGGTAATAACGCCAATTCCATGGCTACCGGCCTTGGATACTACCTAAGGCATTACTGCAATATAAGCATCGGCTGGATGGATGAAGGCAGGGCCCGCCTGGATGCCCCTCTTCCGGAGGTGACGGAGGCCGTGGAGTCATCGGCCCTTGTGCCCAACCGCTTCTTCCTGAATTACTGCACATATGGCTATACCCTGCCATGGTGGAAATGGCCGGACTGGGAGCGTCTCATAGACTGGATGGCCCTTAACGGCGTAAATCTGCCCCTTGCCATCACCGGCCAGGAATCAGTCTGGTACGAGGTATGGCAGGAAATGGGCCTTTCTGACGAGCAAATCCGCGGTTTCTTCTCCGGACCGGCCCATCTTCCCTGGCACAGGATGATTAACATAGACGGATGGCAGAGCCCTCTGCCAAAATCATGGCTCCGTGGCCAGCAGGCTCTCCAGAAAAAGATCCTGGAAAGGGAAAGGGCGCTTTCCATGCGGCCGGTCCTGCCGGCTTTCTCCGGACACGTCCCTCCGGCTCTGCAGGAGGTTTATCCTGAGGCCGATATCCTTCAGATAGGGCCCTGGGCGGGCTTCTCAGAGGAATATACGCCTTATTGCCTGAATCCCACGGACAGCCTTTTCCCCGTCATCCAGGAAAAATTCATCCGGAAGCAGACCCAGATATACGGAACGGACCACGTCTACGGAATAGACCTTTTCAATGAGATCCAGCCCAGAAGCTGGGAGAACGAGTGGCTTTCAAGTGCCGGCTCAGGGGTGTATTCTTCCCTTGAAGCCGCAGATCCTGAGGCCGTCTGGCTCCAGATGACCTGGCTGTTCTGGTATCAGGGGAGGGACTGGACTCCTGAGAAGATCAAGGCTTACATCACGTCCTATCCCGCTTCCAGGCAGCTTTTGCTGGATTATTTCTGCGAGTCCAGCGAGATTTGGAGAAGGACGGAGAGTTACTTCGGCGTACCTTTTATCTGGTGCTATCTTGGTAACTTCGGCGGGAATACGGTGCTCACCGGCAATATCCTTGAAGTGGACCGGCGCATCAATGAAGCCCTGGCCACGGCCGGGCCTTCGATGCAGGGTATAGGCTGCACCCTTGAGGCCCTTGACTGCAACCCATACGTGTTTGAATTTGTCCTTGGAAAGGCCTGGGACTATCCCGTAACTCCGGAGTCCTATGCCACGCTCCTTGCCGATTCCCGTACCGGCAAGTCCGATGAAAATGCCCGCAAAGCCTGGGAGATTCTGGTTCAGGATGTCTATGGCAAGACTGTTCCGGTAGGGTTCAGCTGTACCGTCCATGAGCGCCCCTCCCTTGGGAAGAATATGAAATGGCTCCATCCCCGCTATGAGGATTCACGCCTGGAAGAGGCTCTGGAGCTGCTCCGCAAGGCCGGCGGCTCAGGTCCGGCCTATGAGTTTGACCTTGCAAACCTTCAGAGGCAGGTCCTTGCCAATAAATCGGCCTATATTTATGAGGATTTCCAGGCTGCCTATGAAAGGAAGGACGTTGCCGCGATGAAGGAATCGGCCCATGAATTCCTCTCCCTCATTGATGAGATGACCGAGGCTGTTTCCGGGCAGCCATATTTCTCCCTGGACAAATGGATTGCCGATGCCCGCTCCTGGGCCGACACCCCTCTGGAGGCCAATTACTATGAGAAGAACGCCCGCTGTATCCTGTCCACCTGGGGCGATTTCGGGTCCGGCCTCACGGACTATGCCTGCCGGTCATTTGACGGCCTTCTTTCCACATACTACAAACCCCGCTGGGAAAAGTTCTTTGCCGATGTAATTGCGGCCGTGGAAAGCGGTGAGCCATTTGACCAGGATGCCTTCTATGCCTGGTGCGACACCTTTGAATACGCCTGGTGGCAGGTAGAGTAGATAAACGAAACCGGGACTAGTGCCTCGCGACCCTGACGGTTCAGATAATTTCCGTCCGTGTAGCGGCCAGCACCTCTTCAGGACCGGAATCCCGGGATTCCGGTCTTCGTGATGTGCTGACGCAGATAAAAACAAAAACGCCTCACATTGCTGTGAGGCGTTTTTTTAGAGCGGAAAACGAGACTCGAACTCGCGACCCCGACCTTGGCAAGGTCGTGCTCTACCAACTGAGCTATTTCCGCGTTGGGAATGCAAAGGTACAACCTTTTTTTGAACTTGCAAATTTTTTAACAATTTTTTTAATGTGATTGTTTTCCTTATAGTTGATTTGTGCAACGAGAGAAATAAATAATTATATTTGTATGACGCTGACTATAAACACTTAAAACAAATATCATTATGAAATAAGTTATCTCCCTCCTCTTTGCGCCCCGCCTGTTCAAAAAATGATTGTCTAGAAACATAGTTATTTACATAATCCTCGAGTTATGAAACACATTACAAAATTCTTCATTGTAGCAGCGATTGCTTTTCTTGGGAGCGTGACTCTCCGGGCTCAGCAAGCAAGTGGCAACCTTCACTATTTGGGAAGAGGTGACTTTGTTATAAACGGATCCCCACTGGCAGAAGAAGAAATGTACAATCTCATTGGAGATAAGGTTTATTATGAGACCTATCTGTCTGCGCAAAAACAGCGCAAGGCAGGACTGCCTATTGGTATTGTGGGTGCGGGCTTGCTTGGCGCAACTACGGTTTGGTATGCAGTTGCTATAGACGCTAATTGGATACACGAGAAACCTGTTGTCATATCCTCCGCGATAGGGTGGGGAATCGGAGCGATTGCTTCTGCCGGATTCGCCTTTTATATCATTGGCAATAAACGCTTGAAATGGATTGCCGAGGACTACAACCGCCGGAACGGATTCGCCGCCTCCTTCCAGGTTGGCCCTACTCCCAATGGCGTAGGTGTGCTTTTGAACTTGCAACCTTTTTAACAAATTTTTTAATGATATTGTTTTCAAGACGCATTTGCAGATGCAACGATTGAAAAAAATAATTATATTTGTATGACGTTGACTACAAACACTTAAAACAAATATCATTATGAAAAAAGTTATCTCTCTCCTCCTTTGCGGCGTGATCGTTCTCAGCTGCGGTATGTCAAACCTCGGTAAGGGCTCCCTCATCGGCTCCGGTGCAGGTGCAGTGCTTGGTGCAGGTATCGGCTACCTGATCGGTCAGAACGGTGAAGGCGCAGCTATCGGCGCAGCAGTAGGTACTGCAGTTGGTGCAGGCACCGGTGCCCTTATCGGCAACGCTATGGACAAGAAGGCCAAGGAACTTGCAGAGCTTGAGAACGCCCAGGTAGAAACCACCACTGACGTCAACGGCCTCAAGGCCATCAAGGTCACCTTCGACAACGGCATCCTCTTCGACTTCAACAAGTCTTCCCTCAAGGCAGAGGCCAAGAAGGAACTGGACAAGTTCACCACTGATATGGCCGATATGCCCCTTGCCAACATCAACGTCTATGGCCACACTGACAACATCGGCTCTGAGGAAGCAAACCAGAAGGTATCCAACCAGCGCGCAGCCGCCGTTTCCAACTACCTCATCAAGAAGGGTATCGACAAAAACCGCATCGCCGCTGAAGGCCTTTCCTTCAACTTCCCTGTAGCAGACAACGCCACCGAGGCCGGCCGTGCACAGAACCGCCGCGTTGAGATCTACATCAGCGCTTCTGAGGACATGGTGAAAGAGGCAGAGGCCGCTGCCGCTCAGCAGTAGTCCAAACGCCGCTGCACGGTTTTGGACCGTGGAGCTAACGTGCTGATTATCAGCGAAAAATGTAAAAACGTCTGCCTAGATTCCGGCAGACGTTTTTGTGTAATCGGCCGAAAATCAGAGACTTAGCTCCACGGGCTCCTTTTCCCCTTTTTTGACTATCTTTGTGAAAACAATGAAAATATGGAAAATACATCGGCAGAAAGGATAGAGGAACTTGTCCTGAAACAGAGGGCGTTCTATGCTACGGGCACTACGCGTGACATCAAATGGCGCGTTGGGCAGCTCAAGGCTTTCAGGAAGGGTCTTGAAAAATGGGAGAAGCACATTATGGATGCGCTGTGGCAGGACCTTCACAAGAGTTACGAGGAAGCTTACATCTCTGAATTCGGCCTGGTTTACGGTGAAATCAGGGAGGCAATCCGTAAAACACCCAAATGGGCAAAGCGCAGGTGTAAGCCTACTCCGCTTACCGTGCTCCCTTCATCCAGTTACATTGTGCGTGAACCCCTGGGGTGTACGCTCATTGTGAGCCCGTGGAACTATCCCGTGCAGCTGCTTCTGAACCCGCTGGTTGGGTGTATATCGGCCGGATGCACCGCCATCCTGAAGCCTTCCCCGTACGTTCCAAATGTCTCAAAGGCGCTGGAGGACATGATTGCCGATACTTTCCCTGAGGAGTACATTGCCGTTGTGCAGGGAAACCGCGTTGTGAACGGGGAACTTTTCAAGCACAGGTACGACCTTGTGTTCCTCACCGGCAGCCCGTCCCTTGGCCGTATTGCCATGGAGGCGCAGTCAAAGTACCTCACGCCCATGGTTCTGGAACTTGGCGGCAAGAGCCCGTGCATCGTGGACAGGGACGCAAACCTCAAACTTGCGGCAAAACGCATTGCCTGGGGCAAGTGCCTCAACAGCGGCCAAACCTGCATTGCGCCGGATTACCTTTTCCTGCATAAGGATATAAAGGAGGCGTTTGTGAAGGAGTTCAAGGCCGCGCTCAAGGAACTCTACCCTGAAGGCACCGAGAACTCTGACAAGTTTGTGCATATAGTCAAGGAATCGGCCTTTGAAAGGCTTGAGAGCTATCTTGCCGGAGCCACAATCCTTGCAGGCGGCCATCATGACCGTTCCCGCCTCTGGATGGAACCAACCCTGCTGGACAACGTTTCCCCGGATTCTCCGGTTATGCAGGAGGAGATTTTTGGGCCGATATTCCCGGTCATGACTTTCCAGGACCGCTCAGAAGTTGTGTCCTTTGTCACGGCTCGTGATAAGCCCCTGGCGTTCTACTATTTTGGGAAATCCGCTGCGGCGTGGGAGATTATCGGCCAGACAACTTCTGGCGGCGCCTGCATCAACGACACGATTATGCACATAGCCAACAGCAACATCCCGTTTGGAGGCGTGGGGAATTCCGGTATGGGAAATTACCACAGCGAGCGCAGTTTCCTTGCCTTCAGCCATGAGCGCGCCGTGGTGAAATCCCCCACGTGGATAGACGCTCCGTTCAGATATATGCCGTATAAGTTCTTTGGCATCATAAAGCGGATGCTATAATCTTAGAAAAAAGAGTTATATTTGCACGATATAAATAACCAGATATGAGTACACTGCACGTAATTGACCACCCCATGATCCAGCACAAGCTCACGATCATGCGTAAGAAGGAAACCGGTTCAAAGGATTTCCGTGAACTTCTTCAGGAAATTGCCCTCCTTATGGGCTATGAGGTCACCCGTGACCTTCCCCTTATGGACGTGGAGATTGAAACCCCCATCTGCAAGACCACCGCAGCCTTGGAATGGTGGACGGTATCCGCACGCTGGTTCCCGTGGCAAAGGTTGGTCATATCGGCCTTTACCGCAACGAGGAAACCCACCAGCCCGTGGTCTATTACTGCAAACTCCCTGAGGATGTCCAGAAGCGCCTTGTGATTGTAACGGATCCCATGCTTGCAACCGGCGGCAGCGCCTGCGACGCAATCACCATGCTCAAGGAGCGCGGCTGCCACAATATCCGCCTTATGTGCCTTGTAGGTGCACCGGAAGGCATTGAGAGGGTCCAGAAAGAACACCCTGATGTAGATATCTACCTTGCAGCCGTGGATGAGAAGCTCAATGAGAACGCCTACATCGTTCCCGGCCTTGGTGACGCCGGAGACCGTATCTTCGGTACAAAGTAGCCAGTGTAGCGATCGCTTTCACGGTGTGGAGATAACGGATTGAAAATCAGTATAATATGCAAAAACGTCTGCCTGAAACCAGACAGACGTTTTTGTGTAATGCGCTGACAGTGAGGTATTTGACTCCACGGGGTGGTGGCGGTTTCAGACCTGGGGGCGTCCCGGAGGCGGCAAGATGGTAGTTTTCGCGGAAAAATGCTATCTTTGTAGATAGCTACACTAGTAAACCAATGAAATTCAGGACCTACGTGCTGTTTTGGATACTCTTCGGGGTGGTGGCCGATACAATTATCGGCCTTACGCTCCTGAAGGGCGCGCCGTGGTGGGCCATAGCAGTGATGGCGGCTCCCACGCTGGCCGCGGGGCTTTGCCTGCCGCTTATCGGCACGGGAAAATGGTACGCAGACTCCCTTAGGGTATTCTCCTACCTCATCTTCATATTTGAACTGCCAAAGTTCCTGCTTGCCCTCATCGGCCTGGCTTCTCCGGTAGCGGGCATTGCCGTGGGGGCTGCCGTGAGCATGTTTTTCATTACGCTCATATTCTATGTGACGCGGCATCTGAAGGTGAAAGAGACAGCCCTGGAGATTGACGGATTCCCCGGAAAGCCCCTCAGGATATGCCAGATAGGGGATTTTCACCTCGGGTCCTTTGGGACAAAGAGTAAGTACATAAGCCGCATCATAGATACTGTGAATGCCTGCAATCCGGACGTAATCCTGTTTGTCGGGGACCTTGTGAACTTTGAGGCAAAGGAGGCTTTCCCCTACAGAGATGTGCTGGGGCGGCTCCAGGCACCGGTGTACGCAATACTCGGGAACCACGACTTCCTCCTTCACGGCCCGCATGATTCCAATGAAGAATCCCGCCTTAAGGATATGGCCGCCCTGGAAGCCTTTGAGAAGTCCCTGGGATGGAGAGTCCTCCGCAATGAAAGCGTAGAGCTCCGCCCCGGAGTGGTCCTTGTGGGCGTAGACAATATTACCAAGAACCCTTACTTCCGAAAAGTTGGAGGAGACCTTGGGAAGGCCCTTGAGTGCGTGGAGGAAGGGGCCTTCAAGATCCTTCTCTCCCACGACCCTACCCACTGGAGGATGGAAGTGCTGCCAAAAACGGATATCGGCCTTACCCTTTCCGGCCATACGCACGGCCTCAAATACAAGCTCACCGGCCTTCATCCCAGCCACTGGCGGCTGCATGAGTCCGGCGGGCTGTATGAGGATGGAGCTCAGAAACTATACGTAACCCCCGGCCTTGGAAGCGCCTTTGCATTCCGGCTTGGAGGCTACCCTCACGTGGATATATTAACTCTAAAACCTAGATAACAATGGAAAAATGGATGATGATCGGCAATCCCAAGAGCGCATCGGCCTCTACGGGAGACGCCTGGAACAAATCTGTAGAAAAACTCACCAAGGCCGGCCTTGAAGTTGAGGTAGCTGCAACCGAGCATGCCGGACACGCAATTGAACTGGCGCAGAAGGCCGCTGAAAAGGGCTTCCGCAAATTCATCGCGGCAGGCGGAGACGGCACCGTTCACGAGGTCCTGACCGGCCTCCTGAGGTACGCCGATGCCTCCAAGACCTCACTCGCAGACTTCACCCTTGCCGCCCTTCCATACGGCACCGGCAACGACTGGATCCGTACCCCTGGCGTCCCAGAGGACGTTGAAAAGGCGGCCGATTGCATCATAGCAGGCAAAACAGCCAAGGAAGACGTTGTTCGGATGACCTTCCCGCAGGGCGTTTTTGCAATGGCAAATATAGGCGGTATAGGCGTAGATGCAGACATATGCATCCGCACCAACAGACTTAAGGAGAAAGGCCGGAAAGGCGGTTTCCTCTACACAATGGTAGCACCCCTTGCAACGCTTTCACGCAAACGCCATCCAGTAGAAGTCACCCTTGACGGGGAAGTGGCATACAAGGGCAAACTCTTCACCGCCACCCTTGGAAACGGCGCATACCGTGGCGGCGGCCTCATCCAGACCGCCCAGGACACCAAGTGGGACGACGGCCTCCTGGACATCACCCTTATGCCCGGCTACAACCATATCAAGGGCCTTATGCTTATGCTCCACTGCGTATCAGGAGACCTTGCCGTGCAGCCCGGAATGATTACCAGGAAGTTCAAGAAAATGACGGTAAAGCCCCTTGGAAAGGTGGCCGATCCCGTGGAAGTAGATGGCGAAATTCCCGGCACACTGCCCCTTACCATGGAGGTTACCGGAGAGCAGATTAATGTGATTGCAGGATGAGCGGAACCCCAAAGGTGTGCGGCGGAAAGCCCGCCCACGACGGCCCTACCATCTATGCCTGCCGTCACGTGGGCCTGATGGACCCGGTAATCCTGATGGTAGAGTACTTCAGGTGGATGATAAGGCCGCTTGTTGCCAAGGACTACTATGACAAGTCCAGCTTCACCCAGAAGTTCTACTCTCACGCCCAGTGCATCCCGCTGGACCGAAAGAAGACTTCCTTGAGATGGATTGAGGAATCCCTGGAGGCACTCCGGAAGGGAGAGAGCGTAATCATCTTTCCTGAAGGCAAGCGCAACAAAACCGGCAAGGGACTCCTGAAGTTCCAGAACGGGGCCGCGCTCCTTGCCCTCAAGAGCGGAGCAAAGGTGGTACCTGTATGGAACGCATACTGGGATTTCCCTCACCGCTACCGCATGGCCATCGGGGACCCCGTGGAACTTGATCCCGTTCCTGCCGCCGGGCCGGATTCAGAGTGGCTGGATGCCCAGACCGCCAAGATCCAGGCCGCCGTGGCCGCACTGGAAGACCGGGTTTAGCGGACTCGGTCACGTTTTGGCCCCAAAACGTGACTAAGATTGACTTAAACGACAATCTTAGTCAAGAAATGGTACTAAAACAAGGCTAAGATTGAATACCAGATAATATTGTTATATGAGTACACAATGGATTGTAACGGAGATTGACGGGAAGGTGGCATCAATTGCCACTGACTACCGTCATCTGGCCAGGATTGGGGCGGAGATTGCAGCCCTGGACCCCGCAGAAGTGGGGAGTATCGGCACCCGGAAGATCTCCACGGAAGATCTCCTTGAGTTTGCAAGGTACCTGAAGTGGGAAGACCTCAGGCCTTTCGGCACGCCTTTCCAGATCAAGGTGTGGAAGACACTCTTTGACCTTCCCCGCAAGCTCTACAGCTACTCCGAGATTGCGGCCCTTGCGGGAGTCCCGCAGGGTGTGAGGCCCGTAGCGCACGTTGTGGCCTACAATCCCATTGCGTACGTCATTCCCTGCCACCTTGTAATCCCCAAGGAGTCAATGGACAAGGCGCTGGAAATCCGCACCGCGGCAGAGGGCACTCTCTTCAAGGGCAGTGACCTCTACCTCCTTGACAGCATTGACGTAGGCGCCTACGCCTATGGCCCGGACCTCAAGCGGGAACTCATAAAGCGCCAGCTCTCCGGCGGCGTGGTATAATACCGGATAACAACTATGAAAAAGACTCTGACCTTAATATCACTCCTTGCTGCAGTTATCTCCGCCGCAGCGCAGCCGGCAGGCCGTGAACTTTGGAACAGCGGCTGGTCCTTCACCAAGGACGGCAGCACCCGCACCGTGAACCTTCCCCATGACTGGGGCGTGGAAGGGGAGTTCAATCAGGAATTCCCCGGAGAAACCGGAAAACTTCCCTGGTGGGGTAAGGCCCGCTATGGGAAAACCCTGGAAGTGACTCAGGAAGACCTCCAGAAGAACATCCGCCTGGAAGTGGACGGCGCAATGTCCAACGCCTCCGTGTTTGTGAACGGAGTGAAGGCAGGAGGCTGGGCGTACGGATACTCCAGCTGGGCCGTAGACCTTACCGGAAGGCTGCATGAAGGCAAAAACCGCATAGAGATAGTCCTTGACAACAAGCCGGAAAGTTCCCGCTGGTACCCCGGCGGCGGCATCTACCGCAATGTGTGGATCACAAAGACTGAAAAGACTTCCGTGGCACACTGGGGCACTTTCATCACCACCCAGCTTGCCCCTGGCAAGGCTATAGTGTACCAGAAGGTAACCCTGAAGGCCCCAGGAACCTGCATTGCCCGCATCAGCACCCGTATCCTCTACAAGGAGGGCAATACGGAATATGTGGTGGCCGAAACCCGCTCGGTTGTTGAGGCCTGGGACGGCCGCTCGGAGGTCCAGGACTTTGAGATTGTGAATCCCCGCCTCTGGAGCCCGGAGAACCCTCAGATGTATCTTGCCCGTACGGTGGTTGAGACAGAAGACACAAAGGATGTGTATGAGACGCCCTTTGGCATAAGGAGCGCGGAATTCCGCCCTGACGGCTTCTATCTTAACGGCGTGAAGACCTTCCTGAGGGGCGTGTGCCTGCATCACGACGCAGGCGCCCTTGGCGCAGCTTGGAATGAGGATGCCTGGCAGCGCCGCCTTATCATGCTCAAGGAGATGGGCTGCAATGCCATCCGTATGAGCCACAATCCTCCAGCACCGGAGCTCCTTGACATGTGTGACCGCATGGGCTTCCTTGTAATGGATGAACTGACGGACACCTGGACCGTCTCCAAGAAGGAGAACGGCTATGCCACGCTCTTCAACGAGTGGGTGGAAAAAGATCTCACGGCAATGATCCGCCGTGACAGGAACCATCCCAGCGTAATACTCTGGAGCATAGGTAATGAATGCGGAGAGCAGGGCTGGCCGGAAAGATGGGACATTCCCCGCCGCCTTACGGACCTCTGTCACAGGGAGGACCCCACCCGCCTCACAACCGCCGGCAATGACAACCCCGGCGCCGCCTTCTCAGGCTACGCGGAAACAATAGACGTCTACGGCTTCAACTACAAGCCTCATCTGTATGAGCAGTTTGTGGAAGAGCATCCCGGCCAGCCGGTCCTTGGCTCTGAAACATCCTCCTGCATATCCACGCGCGGATATTACCTCTTCCCCGTAGAGGAGGATAAAGGCAAGGGCTGGACTATGGACGCCCCGTTCCAGGTGAGTTCCTATGACCTCTACGCCCCCGGATGGGCATCCAAGCCGGATTACGAGTGGGAGTATGAGGACAAAGTTCCGGAATGCGCCGGAGAATTTGTCTGGACAGGCTACGACTACCTTGGAGAGCCCACCCCCTTCAATATGGACCCCTCCGTGTTCACAAACTTCCACACTGAGGAAGAGAGGGAGGCCTACCGCAAGATGGTTGCCGCCTGGGGTCAGGAAATTGCAAACGTACCGCTTCCTTCCCGCAGTTCATACTTTGGGATAATAGACCTTGCCGGCTTCCCCAAGGACAGGTTCTGGCTGTACCAGTCACGCTGGTGCCCGGATAAACCCGTAGCCCACATCCTTCCGCACTGGACATGGCCGGGCCGCGAAGGCATCGCCACCCCCGTCCACGTTTACACTTCAGGAGATGAGGCGGAGCTCTTCCTTAACGGAAAGTCCCTGGGAAAAAAGAAAAAGGAAGGCTACCGCATAGTGTGGGACAAGGTGTTCTATACTCCCGGCACCCTTGAGGTTGTGTGCTACAAAAACGGCCGTGAATGGGCCCGTGACATGGTTCAAACTGCCGGAAAGGCTGCTAAACTGAATGCGTCGGTAGACTACGAAGGAGAGGACCTCAGCTACGTCGCCGTGGATGTCCAGGATAAGGCCGGAGTGCTGTGCCCGGGATCATCGGCCCTTATCAAATTTGAGGTGAATGGCCCCGCAGAGATTGTTGCAACAGACGCCGGAGACCCCACTTCCCATGTGCCGTTCTACAGTCATGAGCTACCCGCGTTTGCCGGAAAGGCCTCCGTCATTATCCGCCGTACGGGTAAGGGCCCGGTCACCGTACTGGCCTCATCAAAAGGACTTAAAAAAGCTAAGATAACGTTATGAAAAGGTTGATTCCCGTCATATTTATGGCCCTCGGGGCCTTTGTGAGCTCCTGCGACACTTTCAAGGCCGGCGTCTTTGAAGACGAGATGGTAATGCCCCTGGAAGGTTCTGAGGCCGATTCCCTCTTCTACAAGGTCTCCATCCAGTATGCTTCCAAAGGCATGCTCATCCCCGCCATGGAGAAGATGAACGCCGCCATAGTGGGCCAGGCCTTCGATATGGAGGGCGTGGATATCGGCCCGCTTGAAGAAACGGCCGCGCAGTACAGGGAGAACCTCATTGACGAGTACATCACGGAGAATTCCGGCATGGTGGGAGAACTCCCCGTCCTCACCTGGGAAGACACCCTCACCGGGGAATTCACCTCCAAGTACAAGGGCTGGCGCAACTACCTTATCAATTATTACTGGTACAGGGGCGGCGCCCACGGGGCCTCCACCTACTGCCAGATAGTGTTTGACGCCAAAACCGGAGACGTAGTGACGGAGGCCGATATCTTCACGGACGGCTACTTCGACAATGTTTCCGCCCTCATGCAGGCGCAGGTCAAGGCCGATATAGAGGCCGATAACCCCGAGGTCCTGGAACTCCTTGACCTTGAGGAGGTTGTTCCCAACACCAACTTCTCCGTGGGTCCGGACGGCGTGCAGTGGGTTTTCCAGCCGGACGACCTCCTGCCTCACGCCTTCGGCCCTCTCTTCGTGACGCTATCCTGGGATAAGCTTAAACCATATCTCAGATGAGGCGGCTTGTCCTCATGCTAGCCCTGGCCCTTGTTTCAGCCGGGGCTTTTGCCCAGTATGTCCCCACAAGGGAAAACCTTGAGGCCCGTGCGGCTTTCAAGGAGAGAAGGCTGGGGATTTTCCTTCACTGGGGCATATACAGCGCCTATGCGCAGGGGGAGTGGTATCTCTCCACGCATAAGCTGGATTCGGTGGCCTATATGGCTGCAGCCGGGGGCTTCTGCCCTTCAAAGTTTGATGCCGATGCCTGGGCGCAGGCTTTCGCCGACGCAGGGGCGGGGTATGTGACCCTTACATCCCGCCACCACGACGGCTTTTCCATGTTCGGAACCCGTGAGAGCGGCTTCAACATTGTAGACGGCACGCCCTTCGGCCGGGATCCCCTTGCGGAACTTACCGCAGCCGTGAAGGCCCGCGGTATGAGGATGCAGTACTATTATTCCCTCATAGACTGGATAAGGCCGGATTACCCCAAGGGTGACAGCGGCATTCAGAAAGACTCCCTGAAGGCATCCTACGGCCATTATCTTGAGTTTGAAAAGGCCCAGATACGGGAACTTATGGCACATAAGCCGGGCGCGCTCTGGTTTGATGGCCTGTGGGACCAGCCGGCAGGTTTTGACTGGAGGGTGACGGAACTTTATGACCTTATCCATTCCATAGACCCTGCCTGCCTCATAGGCAACAATCACCATAAGGCACCGCTTCCGGGGGAGGACTTCCAGATGTTCGAGAAGGACCTTCCCGGAGGTGCTGTTTCGGCCCTGCCGCTGGAGACATGCGAAACCATGAATTACGCCTGGGGCTACAGGGTTGAGGACCAGTGGTACAAGCCTCTGAAGGAGCTGGTGGCCCTGCTGGTGAAAGCGGTTTCAAAGGACGCCAACCTGCTTCTTAACATCGGCCCCATGGCATCCGGAGAACTTCCGGCGCCGGCCCTTGAGCGTTTGCAGGAACTTGGCGTCTGGATGAAGGAGCACGGCCATACCGTCAACGGCTGCGGATCCACGGGCATTCCTCCGGAGCCCTGGGGCGTCACTACGCGGGACGCCCATCACATCTACGTCCATATCCTGGAGCCATCGGCCCTTCCCTCTGATAATATAATTAAGGTAAGCCTTGGCAGCCGCACTTTCTACCGTAAAGTGCCTTCAGACCTTGATCCGGTAGATACTATCCTGGAATTTTTGGTCAATTAAAATTTTTTTCTTATCTTTGCAGCCCATTTTGCGGGGACATAAGCCCTTCAAGATGGACTGTAACTATATTTTATTTATTAACAAACATTTATGCCTACAATTCAACAACTTGTCCGTAAAGGACGCGAGCAGCTTGAAGTAAAGAGCAAGTCTCGTGCGTTGGATGCATGCCCTCAGAAGCGTGGCGTATGTCTGCGTGTTTACACCACTACGCCTAAAAAGCCGAACTCAGCTATGCGTAAGGTAGCCCGTGTCCGTCTTTCCAACGCCAAAGAGGTCAATGCCTACATCCCGGGCGAAGGCCACAACCTCCAGGAACACAGCATCGTGCTGGTTCGCGGCGGCCGTGTAAAGGACCTTCCGGGTGTTCGTTACCACATCCTTAGAGGAGCTTTGGATACCGCCGGCGTGGATGGACGTACCCAGTCCCGTTCACTCTATGGCGCAAAACGTCCTAAGAAATCTAAGAAGTAATTTTTATCACCTTTAATTCTTTTTCAAAATGAGAAAAGCGAAGCCTAAAAAGAGGATTCTACTTCCTGATCCTAAGTTTCACGATGTGGAAGTTACCCGTTTCGTGAACAATCTTATGCTGCAGGGAAAGAAGAGTATCGCGTATTCTATCTTTTATGATGCCATCGACATGGTGGGCGAGAAGATGAAAGATTCTGACAAGGCTCCTCTCGATATCTGGAAGACCGCTCTTGAGAACGTGACCCCTCAGATTGAGGTCAAGTCCCGTCGTATCGGTGGTGCAAACTTCCAGGTGCCTACGGAGTTACGCCCGGAAAGAAAAGTTTCCGTCGCTATGAAGAACCTTATTCAGTTCGCACGCAAGCGTTCAGGACACTCCATGGCAGAAAAACTTTGCGCAGAGATCGTTGCCGCTTACAACAGTGAGGGTGGCGCATTCAAGCGTAAAGAGGATATGCACAGAATGGCCGAGGCTAACAAGGCCTTTGCACACTTCCGTTTCTAAGCAGTATGCTTCATGGCAAAGAGAGATCTTAAATACACCCGCAACATCGGCATCATGGCTCACATCGATGCCGGTAAGACCACCACGTCGGAGCGCATCCTCTACTACACCGGAAAGACCCATAAGATTGGAGAGGTTCACGAGGGAGCAGCCACCATGGACTGGATGGTTCAGGAGCAGGAGCGTGGTATCACCATCACTTCTGCCGCTACCACAGCCTTCTGGCACTACAACGGTGACACCTATCAGATCAACCTTATCGACACTCCCGGTCACGTGGACTTCACCGTAGAGGTGGAGCGCAGCCTCCGTGTACTTGATGGTACGGTTGCTACATTCTGCGCCGTGGGCCGCGTACAGCCTCAGAGTGAGACCGTATGGCGCCAGGCCGATAAATACGGTGTACCTAAGATTGCCTATGTGAACAAGATGGACCGCGTCGGCGCAGACTTCCTCGCATGCGTTGAGGAAATCAAGAACAAGCTCGGCGCAACCGCAGTTCCCATCTGTCTCCCTATCGGTGCCGAAGATAAATTCGAAGGCATCGTAGACCTCATCGACATGAAGGCCATCTTCTACGATGGCAACTCAGAGGAACTTGTCAACTACAAGGAAGGCGAGATCCCCGCAGAGCTCAAGGGAGAGGCCGCCCGCTGGAGGGATATCCTCCTGGAGGCCGCCGCAGAGTGCGATGAGACCTTGATGGAGAAGTACTTCGAGGATCCTGATTCCCTTACCAAGGAGGAAATCATAGCCGCTATTCGCAAGGGCTGCATCTCAATGCAGATTGTCCCTGCCTGCTGCGGTTCTTCCTTCAAGAACAAGGGCGTACAGTTCCTCCTGGATGCCGTTATGAGGTATCTGCCTTCTCCTCTTGACAAGGGAGCAGTGAAGGGAACCAACCCCCGTACCGGTGATGAGATTTCACGTAAACCTTCCGCAGATGAGCCCTTCTGCGCCCTGGTGTTCAAGATTGCCACGGATCCGTTCGTTGGTCGTCTTGCATTCCTCCGCGCATACAGCGGCCGTCTGGATGCAGGTTCTTACGTGTACAACACCCGCACCGGCAAGAAAGAGAGGGTTGCCCGCCTGTACCAGATGCACTCCAACCACCAGAACCCCATAGAGTTCGTGGAGGCAGGTGACATCTGCGCAGCAGTGGGATTCAAGGACCTCCGCACCGGAGACACAGTGTGCCTGGAGGAAAAGCCCATCACCCTGGAAACCATGGAATTCCCGGATCCGGTTATCGGCATTGCAGTTGAGCCCAAGACCCAGAAGGATCTTGACAAGCTTAGCATTGCCCTCAGCAAACTGGCCGAGGAAGATCCTACCTTCACCGTGAAATCAGACCCGGAGACCGGCCAGACCGTCATCAGCGGTATGGGTGAGCTCCATCTGGATATCATCGTGGACCGTCTCCGCCGTGAATTCGGCGTGGACATCAACCAGGGCGCACCCCAGGTCAACTACAAGGAGTCCATCACCGGAAGCCACCAGCTCCGTGAGGTCTTCAAGAAGCAGACCGGCGGTCGCGGTAAGTTCGCAGACATCATCGTTAACATCTCTCCTGCCGATGAAGGCGTTCAGGGTCTTCAGTTCATCAATTCGGTCAAAGGCGGCAACATTCCCAAGGAATTCATCCCGTCAATCGAGAAAGGTTTCCAGAGCGCAATGCTCAACGGTGTCCTTGCCGGTTACGAGGTTCCTTCCCTTAAGGTAGAGGTCATTGACGGTAGTTACCACCCCGTGGATTCAGATCAGCTCTCCTTCGAGCTGGCAGCCAGGATGGCATTCCGTCACGCTTGCCCCAAGTGTCACCCGGTACTCCTTGAGCCCATCATGAGCCTTGAGGTAGTAACCCCGGAAGACTACATGGGAGACATCGTAGGAGACCTCAACCGCCGCCGCGGCCAGATTGTTGCCATGGACTCCACCGCCAACGGAGCACGTATCGTCAAGGCATACGTTCCGCTTTCAGAGCAGTTTGGTTATGTCACAGTGCTGCGCACCCTGTCTTCAGGCCGTGCCACCAGCACCATGACCTTCGACCACTACGCAGAGGTCCCTGCAAACCTTGCAAAGGACATCATCGAGAAGAGCGGATACCGTGTGTCTGACGACGAGTAAACCCAAGCAAAAAGTTAAAAAGTAATTGATATGAGCCAGAAAATCAGAATCAAGCTGAAATCTTTCGATCACATGCTGGTAGACAAGTCTGCTGCAAAGATCGTTGATACAGTGAAGGCAACGGGTGCAAAGGTAGTAGGTCCCATTCCTCTTCCCACCAACAAGAAGATCTTCACTGTGAACCGCTCAACCTTCGTCAACAAGAAGAGCCGTGAGCAGTTCGAGCTGGACTCCTACGTACGTCTTATCGACATCGACGAGTCCAACGCCAAGACCGTAGACGCCCTCATGAAGCTGGAGCTTCCTTCAGGCGTTGAGGTTGAGATCAAAGTGTGAGGCTAGCCCTCACCTAAAGGCCCCTTAGCTCAGCGGTTAGAGCAGCGGACTCATAATCCGTGGGTCGCAGGTTCAAATCCTGCAGGGGCCACTTTTCCCTTCCATACTGTGTATTGTGCAAAATATTTGATATATTTGCGTATTTCTTCGGGAGATTCACCGCAGGAATGCCTTGCGCGGTCATTGTAACATGTCTGTTCTACGGAGCGATCTCAGGATCGGCTCCGGCGACCGTTGCTGCCGTAGGCAGCATGACCATCCCGATCCTGATCGGGCTGGGCTACGACAAGACATTCTCGACTTCTGTCGTAGCGGTCGCCGGAGGACTCGGCGTAATCATCCCGCCGAGCATCCCGTTCATCATGTACGGAATGGCATCCGGCGCATCTGTAAGTGACCTGTTCCTTGCGGGTATCATACCGGGTCTTGTGATCGCGGTTCTCCTGATGGGGTACTCTGTCTTCTACTGCAAGAAGAACGGAGAGGACAAGGCCAGAATAGAGGCCGAGATCGGAAAGCTCCATGAAAAAGGCTTTGGAAAGGTGTTCAGAGAGAGCTTCTGGGCCATACTCAGCCCGGTGATCGTTCTCGGATGCATCTATTCGGGAATAACATCACCGACAGAAGCAGCTGTAATATCCGTGTACTACGCACTGATAGTAAGTCTGTTCATCTACAAGGAGATAAAGTTCAAAGATCTCTGGGGTATCCTTGTTGAAGCCATCAAGACTTTCACGCCGATACTGTTCATTCTGGCAGCATCGACAGCTTTCTCCAGAGTGCTGACACTCATGCAGGTGCCTCAGACGGTAAGCTCGTTCATACTCGGCAACTTCTCGAGCAAAGTGATCATACTGCTTGTCATCAACGTGTTCCTGCTCATCGTGGGCATGGTCATGGATACGACACCTGCGATACTGATCCTTACACCGATCCTGCTGCCAATCGCGCAGGGTATAGGCATGGATCCTATCCAGTTCGGTGTGATCATGGTAGTAAACCTGGCTATAGGTTTCGTAACTCCGCCTATCGGAGTCAACCT
>OMQK01000182.1 GCA_900313205.1 uncultured Bacteroidales bacterium
GGCCCGGTTGAAAAGGTTCTCTATGGAAGAAAGTCCGTCCAGGATTGAGTACTGGGTGTGGACATGAAGGTGCACAAAACTCATAGGAACAAAGATAACTTTTTTCAGCGAATTATGCCGAAAAAAGTTATCAACAACCGTTGCGCCGCCCCATCCGGGAAAAAGGCCGAAATCCCGGACGGAGGTGGCAAAAAAGAAGTTCCGTCCGGGAAAACGGGGTGTTTTTCCGGACGGAACCTTTAGAGACGAAGACGCAGACTATTTTGCGTCGTCCTGCTGGAAAAGGTATAACTACTTGTTCTCTTTCTTGCGTGCCGCAGCGGCAGTGGCGTCAAACATGACAGGAGTACCGATCATGATTGAAGCATAGGTGCCGATGATAACACCAAGGCACAGTGCAACTGCAAGACCGCGGATGCTCTCACCGCCGAAGATGGCGATTGCAAGCATAGGAAGCAACGTGGACACGGACGTGTTGAGGGTACGTGTGAGGGTTGCATTGAGAGCGGTGTTTACAGTGGTGCGGAAGTCTTCCTTGGGGTGCAGGCCGCGCTGCTCACGGATACGGTCGAAGATAACCACGTTATCGTTGATGGCGTAACCGATGATGGTAAGGATAGCGGCAATGAACGTCTGGTCTACATCCAGGTTGAACGGCAGGATACCGTTGAACAGGGAGAAGAAGCCGATGACGATGAGTGCGGTGTGTGCAAGTGACACGACGCCACCGAGACCCCAGGTCCAGCCCTTGAACCTGAACGCGATGTATGCGAAGATTGCAAGGAGGGCAAGGAACACTGCGATGAATGCGCTGCGGGTGATATCGCGGGCGATGGTAGGACCAACCTTATCTGAAGAGATGATACCGTTGGGGTTCTCCAGGGTTGAGTTGAAATCGGCCAGCTGGATATCCTCAGAGTAGAAGCCCTTGAGAGCCTCATAGAGGAGGCCTTCAATTTCTGCATCTACCTCTGTGCTCTCTGAGCTGTTCTTGTACTGGGTGGTGATCTTCATCTGGGCGTCTCCACCGAACTGCTTCACCTCAACGGAGTACTGGTCAATGCCTTCTGCCTCTGCGGCGGCCTTGAACACATCCTCAACGGAAGCGCGGACATCCTCGGCGGTGACGCTCTTGTCGAAGCGCACGATGTAGGTACGGCCGCCGGTGAAGTCAACACCATAGCTGAAGCCCTTGAAGGCGATGGAAGCGATGGAGATGATGATGAGGGCGCCGGAAATCATGTAAGACCACTTCTTGAGGCCGATGAAATCTACCTTGGTGTTCTTAAGGATGTTGCGGGTGAGGTTGTTGGAAAGGGTAACGGTCTTGCCGGCCTTGATACGGTCGTCGAAGATGATACGGGTGATGAAGATGGAGGTAAGGACGGAAGTCACAATACCGATGATGAGGGTGGTAGCGAAGCCCTGGACAGGACCGGAACCGAAGATGTAGAGGATGATACCGGTGATGAGGGTGGTGAGCTGACCGTCAATGATTGCGCTGTAAGCGTTCTTGTAACCGTCATGTACCGCAAGCGAGAAGCCCTTGCCTGCTGCAAGCTCTTCCTTGATGCGCTCATAGATGATAACGTTGGCGTCCACGGCCATACCGAGGGTAAGGACCAGACCGGCGATACCGGGCAGGGTAAGGACGGCGCCGAAGCTTACGAGCACACCGAAGAGAAGGAGGACGTTGCACAGAAGAGCAACATCTGCGATGAGACCTGCGCCCTGGTAGAAGAATACCATGTAGATGAGCACAAGGCAGAATGCGATGAGGAAGCTGATGAGACCAGCCTTGATGGATGCGCTACCGAGTGAAGGACCTACCACCTGCTCCTGGATGATGGTTGCAGGGGCGGGGAGCTTACCGGATTTGAGCACGTTTGCAAGGTCTTCGGCTTCCTGGACGTCGAAGTTACCGGTGATCTCTGAAGAACCGCCGGTGATCTCAGTGTTGACGGTAGGATAGGAATATACAAGACCATCCAGGACGATAGCGACCTGCTTGCCGATATTGTCCTTGGTGAGGCGGGCCCAGATGGAAGCGCCTTCTGCGTTCATGGTCATGGACACTGAAGGAGCGCCGTTACCGCCATTCTGTGCACCGTTGAAGTTAACGCGTGCGTCTGTGACCACGCCGCCGTCAAGGGGAGCCTTGCCGTCACGGGAGGTGGCCTTGATGGCTACCAGTTCATACAGGTTTGAACCCTGCACAAACTCTGTGGGCTTAACTGACCACATGCCACGGAAGCCCTGGGGAAGGACGTCGGAGGCCATTGCCAGGTACTTGTTGACGGTGGTGGTGTCAATGCCGGCTGCGAAACCGAGGCAGGCGTTGTTCCAACCTGAAGGGGAGAATACCTGGAACAGAGGATTGGCAACCACGGTGCTGTCGCTGAGGTTTCCAAGGATCTCTGCCACGCGGGCGTCTACGGCATAGAGGTCTACCTCATTGCCCTGGAAAGTGGGCCAGAACTCAAGGGATGCGGTGCCCTGGAGGAGCTTACGCACACGCTCAGGGTCCTTGACACCGGGGAGTTCGATGAGGATTTTGCCGGAATTACCCACCTGCTGGATGTTGGGCTGGGTTACGCCGAAACGGTCAATACGGTTACGGAGAACGTTGAAGGAGTTGTCAACTGCACTCTTGGCCTCTGCGCGGATAACGGAGATTACCTGGGCGTTGGTGGCGTCATTGGCAACCTTGTCACGGAGCTCATAGGTGGCGAAGACCTCTGCCAGACGGCGGCCGGGGGCAACCTGCTCCCAGGCCTCTGCGAACAGGCCGATAAAGTCTGCGCTGGAGTTCACGTTACTAGCCTTTGCCTGTGCAAGAGCGGCCACAAAATCAGGGTCTGAGCTGTTTCCGGAAAGAGCCTTCACAAGGTCTTCCAGCTGAACCTGCAGCATGACGTTCATACCGCCCTTGAGGTCCAGACCCAGGTTGATTTCCTTTTCCTTGGTGCTCTTGTAGGTGTAACCGAGGAATACCTTCTCATTGGATATAGAGTCAATGTAGGCCCTATTCCTGATGTTTGCCACAGAGTCTGCTACGAATTCACGTACCTCTGCGGCGGTGTTGTTTGCTTCAACGAAAAGCTGTGCCTGCTCCTGAGCGTACTTGGCGGCTTTCTTCTCCTGGATGCGTGTTACCACGGTAAAGGAGAGCTGCCAGATGCTGGCAATGGCAAGCATAATCGCTACAAATCTGATCCAACCTTTGCTTTGCATTGTTTTTTGTATTTTTAGTTTAATATTTTGGCATATTTCTTGGCGTCAGTAGACACCACGGCAAAATAGGCTGCAAATTTACGATTTTTTTCTGAATTAACAGCTTTCTCACAACTATTTCTTAATTTTGCAGGCTACATTTGAATGACGTTAAGGAGAATCGGCATATCAATCCTACTTTTTACCGCAGGCTTTAGCCTGTGGGGGCAGAGCCTGTCCAAGGGCGACAGCCTCATGAGGGAGTGCCGGTTTGAAGCCGCCATGTGGGCGTTTTTGCAGGCCCGTGACGACGCCGGCGTGGACCGCGCACAGTATGCCCTGAATATGGCCGATTTCTGCGCGGAGCCACATGTGGTTGCAAAAAAACGTTTTTCAAGGAAGGATTTTTTCCTGTACTATCCTCTGAAGGCCGATGCCTGGAGAAACGGGCCTGCGGGGCTTGCCTATGCGCCTGGTGGCTCAAAAGAGGTGTTTTTCAGCGCACCGGACAAGGCCGGCAGCCCCAGCATCTTCACCTCCCGCGACCAAGACAGTCTCTGGAGCGCCCCCAGGCTTCTTGGAGAGGCGTTTGTGAGCACCGGCAGCGAGGTTTTCCCCATGCTTGGCGCGGACGGAAAGACCCTCTATTTTGCCTCC
>OMQK01000274.1 GCA_900313205.1 uncultured Bacteroidales bacterium
TAGACCAATTACAACCTTATTCATGCTGATGTCGGTGGATGGCAAGATCAGCACCGGTTCTACAGACAAGCTGGACGTGGATCGGGATTTCCCGAAGATCCCCGGCGCCAGGGAAGGTCTGCATCAATACTATGAGATCGAGCAGACAACCGATCTGTGGTCGTTCAATACGGGACGGGTGCAGGTTAAGATGGGCGTCAATGAAAAGGAGTTGCCGGATAAAACGCCGGTATCCTTTGTTCTGCTGGACAATCACCATCTGACAGAGCATGGGGTCAGATACTTTTGCGCGAAGTCAAAGCAAGCCGTCGTAATCACATCGAATGCCTCTCATCCAGCCTTCCATGTGGACGCCGACAACTTACATATCATCTACCAGGAGCGTCCTTCTCTCAGTGCCGCCCTGGAGCACTTGAAGAAAGAATGCGGATGTAGCGCCTTACAGTCCAATCCGGCGGCGCAGTGAACGGCCTGTTCCTGCGTGAAAAACTGCTGGACTATGTAGATATCGTCGTAGCCCCGGTGCTGATCGGCGGCAAGGATACGCCCACATTGATCGACGGCAAGTCGCTGGTTTCCAGCGCAGAGCTTTCAGAATTAGGGGTGCTGAAGCTGATAGATTGTTCTGTGCTTCAAGATTCCTATATACGGCTTCGATATGAGGTAATTTGATAACATGGTAGATTATGAAAAACACTTTCGTATGTACTGCGAAGAAAACAGTTTACCGATCAACCTTTCCTTCGACATGCCGGAGGGATATGAAACGGCCAACGGCACGTTTGATCCAACCGTCAATACGCTGTTCATCAACAAAGAGATGCTCCAATCTCAACCGGAGTACGAGCAGATGTTCTATCTGTTTCATGAGCTTCGCCATGCCTTGCAGTATTTGCACCCGGAGCGCTTTGACGAGCTGATTTCCAGGTGCCGCCTCTATGTCATCCAATATGACGGCACCTGTTATAAACTCGTTGACGGTGAATGGAAAGAATGCAAGCTCGATGGATCAATAGAGTATTTCACGGAGCTATATCTTGGACAGCCCTATGAGCGGGACGCAAATGACTTTGCGTATGAGAAAGTGAAATCACTTTTGGGAAATTCCCCGGAACTGCAGGAACTCCATGCGTGCTGGATGCCGAAGAAAGTAATAGAGGATCAGGCGTATGAGGAATTGTACCAGCAGATTGATGAAATGATAGGAGAAGCAAATGAATCAGAAGATACATCTCCAACCGATGGATAGAATGCTCCTTCACGAATACTATAAGGGCTTCGTTATGGATGCGGAGATCTTTATGGACATGAGGAATTTTCGGGAGTATACCTACGCCCCCGAGAGAGTTGACGCATATTTTGACAGGCTCCAGTCGCAGAAAGATCGCGTGGATTTTCTGATTATGAAGGACGAAAAACCGATTGGAGAAATCGCCTTGAAGCACATAGACGAAACGGCAAGGCAATGTGAACTGTCCATCCACTTGCAAAACGATTCCGTCAAGAATAAAGGCTATGGGACGCAGGCGGAACGTCTGATTCTGGAATATGCATTTCAGACACTGGGAATGACGGCGGTGATTGCCGATTCCGTTCTCAAGAACAAGAGAAGCCAGCACACATTGGAGAAGGTGGGTTTTAAAGAAACCGACAGGGATGAAACTTTCGTGTATTTCAGAATCTCTCAATCTGACTGGCTCAAACTTGGGGATGACTAATATGAACGCAATTCGCTGGGTCTTCTTTGATATTGGTTCAACGCTGGTGGACGAGGAAGAAGCCTATAAGCATCGAATCAGAGACATGATCGAAGGCACCTCCGTCACATTAGATCAGTTTTGGGATAAACGCATCCAATACGCAAAAGAGGGATATAACGGAGATCAAAAGGCAATCGAGTATTTTGACTTCAACAAGACGCCTTGGCACAGCGAGAATGAAGTTCCGTTTGATGACTGTGAGGAAACCCTGCGGACTCTGTGCGACAAGGGCTATCAACTGGGCATCATAGCAAATCAGGAGCCGGGAGCAAGGGAGCGCCTGGATGCCTGGGAATTGGGCCAGTATTTCTCGGTGATTGCTTCCTCTGCAGAGCTTGGCGTATCTAAGCCGGACAGGGAGATATTCCTGCAGGCGTTGGCTATGGCGGACTGCAAACCGGAAAACGCCGTCATGGTCGGTGATCGGCTGGATAACGACATCCGTCCTGCCAAGGAGCTGGGTATGAAAACCATCCGAATCAGGAAAGGGCTTGCGATCTATATGAAGCCCTCCTGTGAGGCAGAGGTTCCGGATTTTACAGTGGACAACCTTTCACAGATATTAAGTATTCCATGCCTGATTGAGGACCGGCTATGAGATTATTATTTGAGATGGACAAGCAAGACTATGAACACTGCACCCACCGTTTCGTTCGCAACTCCGCACGAAGCATCGTCATAAGGGATGGGAAAATCGCCATGATCCACAGTCTGAAATACGATTACTACAAGTTCCCAGGCGGTGGGATTGAAGACGGCGAGAATCCGGTGGAAGCCATGATCCGGGAGACGCGGGAAGAAGCCGGGCTTGTGGTCAAGC
>OMQK01000168.1 GCA_900313205.1 uncultured Bacteroidales bacterium
GTATGCGGTCAGAAAAGGCCATGGAGGCCCCTCAGAAATGAATTTTGAGGACATTTATGGACATGTATGGCCGAATAAACGGACGCAAAACCGGACGCAAAAACAGACGCAAGCCGTGAGGGGGTCAATTTGACCCCCTCACGGCTTGCAAGGGTCTGGATATTTAGCTATTTTTGTAAAAATGAATTGAGTATGAGCACGACGCAGGCATTGAAGGTATTTGAGGACAAGCGCATTCGCACATTTTGGGATGATCAGGATGAGAAGTGGTTGTTTTGTATTAATGACATTATAGAAGCCTTGACTGAGTCTCGCGATCCGGCTGATTATTTCAAAACACGTCGCAAACGGGACAAGGATCTTGATGATTTCGTGAGGGGTTCAAATTGCCCCACCCACAGTTTTGTTTCGACAGATGGAAAGCCGCATGCCGTCAAGTGTATGGATTTGAAAGGTATTTTCCGCATTATCCAGTCCATCCCTTCCAAGAAAGCCGAGCCATTCAAGCGGTGGCTCGCACAGGTGGGTGCCGAAAGAATTCATCAGATGCAGGACCCGGAACTGGGCATCCAGCAGTCCCTTCAAGACTACAAGCGGCTGGGATACTCTGACAACTGGATCAACCAACGTCTCAAGAGTATCGAGATTCGCAAAGACCTGACCGATCAGTGGAAAGCCCACGGAGTTGAAGAAGGAACAGGCTACGCTACCCTTACCGATATCATCTACTACACTTGGGCAGGACTAACCGCCCGCGAATACAAGCACCTCAAAGGTCTCAAACAGGAGAACCTCCGAGACAATATGACCAATGAAGAGTTAGTGATGAATATGCTGGCCGAGCTTACCACCAGTAACATCACTAAGGAAGAGCACCCGGAAACTATGTCTGAGCATGCCCGAGTTGCTGAACGCGGCGGATCCGTCGCCAAGGTGGCCAAGGAAGCATTCGAGAAGCAAACGGGTAAGAAAGTCGTCAGTTCCATGAGTATGAAACGGTACATTGCATCACAGCAGCCGAAATTGGAATTGGGAACGGGTGAGGCGGTGGAAATTGACGGACAGGAGGAATAAATAGCTGATACTTTAATCTGTATAAATATGGCTTCCGAGATAGACCAGAATAAACTGAAAGTCGCAATTGACTGGATAAACAAGCTTGCTCAAGGGACGAATCCTATTGATGGTAGCATTCTCCCCGATAGCGACATCGTGAACAACGTTCACATCTCCCGCTGCCTGTTCTATGTGTCCAGCCTGCTTGAAGGTGTAGGGAAGAAGAAGCCCTCCCAGCAGAAGCAGTATGACTTGGAGTTCCAACTTACCCCGGAGATTGCGTCAAAGGTCTATATCTCGGAAAGAACTGGGATTGCTATGTTCGTCAAGGAGATCAACAAGGTGATTCCGGATAATATGCAGCCTCTGGCCGCATCAAAGGTGACTCAGTGGCTCGTATCGGTAGGATACCTGGTGGAACAGCAAAGTAGCGATGGCCGCAAATACAAGGCTCCGACAGAACTCGGAACATCCATCGGCATGACATCAGCATGGAGAGATGGCTCCCAGGGACAGTATCTTGCTATTTCCTATGATGCCAACGCGCAGCACTTTATCCTTGAGAACCTTTTCAAGCTATAACTCGATTTCGCCTCGCTTTAGCATATTCTCATAGTACGTCAAATTGATCTTCCGGTTGCATCCACTCTTATCGGCCTTGTAGTTCGTGCAGCCGAGGAATGGTGTGCGGTCTTTTGTCCGGACAATCAGGTAGCCGTCCTTGCAGCAGTCACACTTGAGGATGGGGAGTATGCCGCCGGAGAGGTCGTTGGTCATGAAGTCACAGATTTCAGGCTCATTCGTGCAGAGCCATAGACGCAGACCAAAGTCCTTCTTCTGTCGAACTCGAAGCGGATAGCCACATATCGGGCAGCGTTTAATCATTGAGATGTCCGGCGAGTCAGTCTTGGAGATGTCCAGGTCGCCGTTGACGTGGACTGCCGAATAGTCCTGAATCAGTTCTGCCACGAATCGAGACGGGCGCTGCTGGGGTACTACAATATAGACACGATTCTTTGTGCGGGTCATCGCTACATAGAATAGGCGACGTTCCTCTGCGTATTCAATCGTGCGGTCCTCCTTGATGACCAATTTCATCACCGGATCGTCTTCAATTTTGGATGGGAAGCCGTAGACGGCGTTGGCGGCATTGATGATGATGACGTTGTCGTAGCCGAGACCCTTTGCGCGATGTGCGGTCAGGAAGGTAATCTTCGCTTTTGGGTATGCCTTTGACTTGACCTCGCCAGTCTTGTCATTGAGGAAGAAGAGGCCGGTCTTGGCCAGGTGGAATCCGTCGAAGTTGTATCGGCCTATGAGCAAAATGGAAGAGCCCTCCGGTTTCCCCTCGACCTTATTGGATTCGAGAATCTGGCCGATGCAGCGCTCTACAGCCTGGGCACGGAGATAGAATTTGCCGCCCTTTCCTTCCGCCAACTCCTTATCGGCTTCTTCGGAGTACGCCTCGATGATAATCGGCCGCTGAATATGCTTCGGGCTGATGAGGGACTTCTGAATCTGCGATGAGTTCTTCTGGATGAAACTGCCGGCGATGTCGATTACCTCCTGGGAATTACGGTAGGTCTTGGTGATTTTCAACTCTTCGCCGTAGCCCATGATGTCGGAGAAGTGGGTGAAGAGTGTGATGTCAGAGCCAGCGTAGGCATAGATGGACTGCCAGTCATCTCCCACGGCTATAATCTTTGCGTCACAGACGTTAGAAAGCGCCCGCGCAAGGTCGAAACGCTGCCGGGATATGTCCTGGTACTCGTCGATGATAACGTACTTAAAATCGAGTTTCTCGCCGATTTCCTCCTGCTCCTGCAGTATCTTGGCGGAGTCATTTATCATGTCCTCGAAGTCCACAGCACCACGTTCCTTCAACTTCTTGGAGTACTCCAGATAACTCTGGTGACAAACATCCAGGAAGAGTTTGGTGCGGACATTATCGGTCATCCGCTGCATCTCACGGAACTTGTCGGTATCGTAACCGTTGGTCTTGAAATTCTGGATGAAGGCACAAATGAGGCGAGTGAGTTTGAAGATGTATTTGTTCTCCTCCGTGGAGACAATCTTCTGATATACCTCCATATCGGAGCGGCGGTCCAGGACAATGCCCTTCTCCTTCAACTGGTCTTCCAGATGTTCAAGGAACGGACGTCCGTCATTGTAGGCAGAGAAGGTATATATCAACTCGGTGCCGTGCTCACGATGGAAGAGAATCTTATCGTTGACTTCCTTCTTGTATCGATTCAGTTCCGTTTTGGAGTAGCGATTGTTCTTACCGTCCTCGGTGATGCCGAAATGCTCGATGTAGATGGTTCGATCTCCTTGCCTGATGACAAAATCAGGGGTATATGGCTTGTGAGAATGGCGGAATCCGTAAGGGTAGGGCCGCTCATATTCATAGTCAATCTTGTGTAAGTACAGGAAGTTTGCAATCATCACTTCCTGCGAAGAGCGAAGGGATTCGTAATTGATGGTGATGGATTTGCCTGTACGCTTATTGGTAATGGTCTCCACGTACTCGTTCATATTAGAACGCATGGTGGAGAAATCGGCCTTTGAAATGTAGTTGAAGAAGGCGTTAAGGTCATCTCCTTCGTATGGCGCATCGAAATAACTATCGAAGAAGAGGATCAGTTTATTCACCATATCCGACTCCCGGAGGACATCGTTCTTGAGGTAGTTATTGATGACATCAAACATATAGCCGCTGTCCACCACATTCTTCTTATCGGCATCCTGCTTACGGAGGATGGCATAGCCGGTCTTATGGAATGTGGTGACGGGGCAATTGATTTTCAGAGCCTTGTTAATCTTGTCTTGAAGTTCTCCAACGGCTTTGTTTGTGAAAGATATGACAAGAATCTGCTCGGGTTTGACGCCCTTCTTCTCGACCAGGTACTTCACTTCGGCGGCCACCGTGGTAGTCTTTCCGGCTCCAGCACCGGCCACTACCAGCATATAATCCTCGTCCGTGAGAACCACCTTTCGTTGCTCCTCGTCCAGGCAGATAGCGGGATCGACTTTGGATAGGACTGTGTCCAGATAGTG
>OMQK01000174.1 GCA_900313205.1 uncultured Bacteroidales bacterium
GTCAACCTTTTCCTTGATGGTGGATCCGATATCCCCGGCAACCTTTTGCACCAATGCCTTTGAAAAGGAGTCAACGTCCGGCGGAGCACAAGGAGTTTGGGATATCTTCTGAAGTTCAGACTCGGGTATCTCGGCCTGAGGGCGCTGTTTGACGGCGTCCGCAAGAGAAGATACAATGTGCCCTGATGTTGCTTTAAAGGTTTCGGCGGCTTTGACGAGCGCAGGCACCTGTTCCAACGCTTCAACGATATCTTTGTTTTCCATACGATCTATTCTCTTGGTTTTGTTCTTGATTTGTAGATAGTGACATATCAGTTTCTTCTTTTTCTGCCTTGTTTACAAGCCGATGAGCCGGCGTCTGCCCGGTGAGGCCGCACCATTTCTCCAGCATGGCGGCCAATTTCTCATCGGTGTATACAGTACTTGCCAGCGAGGTGTTCCCGTCGATGACGAGATTGAAGTCGGCCACGCCTCCGTTGGGATGGAAGACCGGCTCAATGACCGTGTTACTGGTCAGCAGTTCAATCTCCAGATCGACCTTTGTCTCGGCTGACATCATGGCTCCGTAGATGCCGAATGCGGCGCAAACCTGGCTCATTGATACTTCTTTCTGGGCGGCTTTCCTCTTGGAAAGCTCTTCGGCAAGAGAGTCCAGGTTGATAGTCTCGCGCGAAGGTTCAAGCTCTTTCTTGAGAGCCTGAATCTGTTGGGTCAGTTCCGCTTTCTTATCCTTGACTTTGATATATTGGCGGAGAGAATCGTGCTGGGCGAGCTTCAGCTTGTCCTGCTTGGTTTTCAGAGACTCGATCTCTTCACGGATATCATCGATCTGCTCGCGCAAGGCCTGAATCTTTTCCTGGTCATACAGTTTCTTGCCTTCGAGAAGAATCTGAAGAGCCAGGCTTGCCATCAGAACCGGCAGCGGGTTGATGAAGAGCATCATCTTCGTGAAGACGCGAAGGAGTTCCTTGTATGTGCGGGCCCTTTTCAACTCTTTCTGTTTGGCCACGAGAAGATTGTAAGTGAATTTCAGTTTGCGATACTGCTCAGACGTCTCTTCCCGGAGGTCCGCTCTTTGCGCCTTGATGTCGTCATAGAGGGAGAATGCGGCATTGCTCTGTTTCTTCAACTCGTCAAGGGCCGGCCGGTAATAGCTGTGGTAGCTGTTCCAGAATTCGTTTCTCTTCTTCTTCTCCTCGTTCTGACGGGCCAGTTCAGCTTGTCTTTGGCGCTTTGCCTCCTCGGTGGCCGCCTCTTGGGCCAGCCGGGCGGCACGCCTGGCCAAGGCCGCCGTCACCTGTTGGCGGATCTGCTCTTCCTGAACGGATGCCTGAATCATGGCGGCCCTTTCCTCGCTGCTCCCATGCCTCATCGTGTTGTGATAGTCGTAGGACTCGCTGATCCGCCTCTGATATCCGAAGGAGGTATCAAAGATGCGTTCGCAATCGCGGTAGAAGGAATCCCGGTTGAATCCGGACTTGATTACCCCGGAAGACCCGCTCCGGTGGTTGGTCATCGGAGAAAGCTTGTACTTCCCGGTCTTATCTTTCCTGCTGACGATGATGTGGACATGGATTCCCGGCCGGACCGTACCATCATCATTCTCGCGGTATTCGTGAATGGTGTAGAAATAGAGAAGATCCTGATGCGTCTTGACCCCTTCTTTATTGAACCCTTCGGCGTAACGGTCCATCATCCTGTCGACCATGATGCCGAGGGATTTCATCTTTTCCTCCCGCGTGCTGCCCAGCTTGGCAGCTTCTTTTCCGGAGGGATTCAAAATAAGGGAAAAGAATTTGGCGTCTTCGACATGCAATCCAGACTTGTTCGAGTCAATGGCCGAGATGACTGTCTCCATGGATACTTTCTTCCCGTCCGGGTCAAAGAAGGGGATACGTTTTTCACCCTGCCCATGCTCCTTCTTCCAACGGTTCTCGTGATCCAGGTAATCGGCATATCCGGTACAGCTGCCGGTATTGGAACCGCCAGCGATGCCATGGCTTTGGAGTTTGGGGTACATCGGACAGGGTGATTACTGGATACTCTTCAAGGCATCCAGGATGTCCTGAAGTTTTGAATGGAGAGTAGTGATCTTGGCACTCATCGGTTTGAGAATCTCTTTTTCCTGGGTCCGAAAGAAAGATACGATGGTGTCCCTCGGGTTCTCCCTTTTCTCGATCTTTTCAAGTCGGCGGTTGATCTGGTTGAGGGCATCGGGCACGTCGAGTTGCTCGAACTCCTCGCGTTTCTTCCTGCTATTCACCTTGTCCCTATGGACTTTCTCATCCATGATGAGGGCAAGGCACTTTCGCTGAGTCATCCCCATCTTTTCCGCTATCTGTTTCAGGGCATCCCGAACGCTCGGGTCGGCCGATATGGTCGTGGGTTTCTGGTCTTTCTTGGTCTTTTTCATGATATAAGCATTTTATAATGGTGTCAAATCGTGGTTCTAAGGTAGCGCAGCGCTGTTTTTGGGCTCCCGGAAGGGCGAGAAGAATGGTACTTTGTGCCATTCCCTCTCGCTCCCTTAAATAACGGACAAATCTTACATGCAATATGGTTGATTCGATTAGTCGGATGAATCATCATTGCCGGATTCGGAGATGCTGCAGGGGGTGCGGAGTTCGTGTACCGGAAGTCCCTCCTCAAAGGCCGAGTAGGTCTTATTTGGAACCAGTACAAAAGCTAGATCACGCTTGCCGTTCCGGTTCTTCCGAAGCCAGGCGAAAATGCGGCCTTCTTCATAACGCGGCTCCAGCATGATGACTACATCAGCATCCTGTTCGATGGATCCGGAGTCTCTCAGGTCAAAGAGTTCGGGCGCTCTTTTTTCGCGCGCCTGATCACGGTTCAGCTGGCACAAAAGCACGATGGGGATCCCGAGTCGCTTGGCAACAGCCTTGAGGTCCCCCGTGATTTTGGCGATGATCTGGTATAGTTTGTTATAGCCAGGGTTCAGTGTGTCCTGGATCAGGCCGAGGTAGTCAATGAAGGCAATCTTGCAGCGCCCTTGTTTTACGGCTCGGGTCATGCGGCTCACGATCTCGTCCAGCGATCTAGAGAAGTCATTGATGTAGATAGGCAGCGGACTGAGTTCATTCTCTGCCTCCATAAAGGTCTGCCACTCTACTTCTCCATCGGCCATTTTATAAGGTGACACCTTTCCTGTGGAGAATAAGAGTCGCTCACAAAGTTCATGGCAGGTCATTTCAAGGGAGAATAGAAGCACGGGGTTGTCGGAGAGAGCGGCAGTCTTTGCCATCTGGAGCATGACGGCCGTCTTGCCAACAGAAGGGCGGGCGGCGAGAACGATAAGCTGGCCGGGCTTGAAACCTTTGTTAAGGTATTGGTCCAGGAAATTGAAACCCGTTGAGATGCGGATGGTCTTGCCCTGTTCTTTGAGGGCCTCTATCCTTTGGGCCTCCTCCTTGACCTCCTTGATCCCCTGAGCGAGTTTGACTTCGGACAGCAGAGGAGCTTCGCCTTCGACGGCCCGGGAGAAGCCTTCGATGCTTGAAAGGATGTCTTCTTCTGTGGTTTTGGGATTCACGGCGTTCTGGAGAAAGTTAAGGGAAGCACAATAGGCGCGGCGCCTTGCCGCCCCGGTCCGGAGAAGGGAGGTGTGCTGAATCACACTGATGGATCCGCCAGCATCGGAAAGATGGGGGAGGATCTCGTCAATAAAAGGTTTGCCTATCTCCGCTGTGATGGTTTGCATGTCAAAAGAAAGGCCCTTGTTGTAGTGGTCGGTCAACAGTTCCCAAATACCGCATCGTTCAGTATTCGTGAAAAAGTCTTTGTGGATGAGCGGAAGGACGTCGCCCATCATGTCCGGAGACTGGATCACATCAGCGATCACTTGCCGTTCCAAGGCTGCCGTCTCCGGGAAAGGAATGTCAAGAATTACGTATTGAGGCTTTTTCATAATGATTACTGGATTAAGCTTTTCCTGAACTCCTCTTCGCTCATTTGATGCAGACTTGTCGGTCCGTCGACATTTTGAGGCTGAGCAAAGATCCTGTCTTTGTTAAACTGCTC
>OMQK01000178.1 GCA_900313205.1 uncultured Bacteroidales bacterium
CAGCTCAAGCTTGCCGGCAAGGGACTCCTCCGTTTTCACGCGGGATTCTATGGCGGCAACTATGAGCCCAGACTTCTTGAACACCTTCTCAAGGGTGGCCTTGACCTTGACTGCAGCATCGTCGCAGGCGGGTTTTGCCTGCCTGTATTCTTCCAGGATAGCCTGGCAATGAGGGTCTAGATTATTCATCCGGATCTGTTACTGTAAATTTAACTTCCTTATCCACTCCGTAGCCGGCCCAGTACCCCAAAGCGCCGTCCAGGTTGCTTTCCAGGTCGTTCTCGAAGAACATGCTGAAGGCATTGGAGGCCAGCATTATCTCAAAATTGTTCCAATACTCGAACGTCTTTCTGTCCGTGGAACACAGCTTTATCCACAGCACGTCACCGGTATGGATGTTGGGCATATCAATGTAGTCCATAAGCCGCTGGGTGCTGTATACGAAGACTTCTGTATAGCCGTTCAGGGATTCGTCGGAGATATTGGTCATTGCCGAAGGGTGATAATGGGAATCCTTCCCTTCAGTCTTTGTGAATATCTTGTAGAACTGGCCCGTCTGAGGGGGATCAGTGAAGCACACCCTCACGGAGGCGGTTGTATCCGTTACGGCCTGGACATAGACCTTGTCTATGGGGACAGGCTCCGGGATCTTGGTGGAGGCTTCCACCTTGTAGTCCTTATACTCAACCTTGAGGGTGTAGGTCTTGCCCACTTCTCCGGTGATGGCCGATGTTGTATAGATGTACGGCGGGAAATAATCCGGATCCGGAATTCCGGTGAGAATCTCCGTCTTGGTGCCGTCGGAGATGCTTACCTTGGCCCATTTTGCAATATGGTCAAGGATGCCCTTGGAGTCCATCTCGCGGCCGGTAGCGATGCCGATTGATTCCGACACCATCACAACCGGATTCCCTCCGTTCTCTATCCAGCCTTCAACCACAAGCTGTGACCGGCCCACCTCCTCCGTTTTGGAGCAGGCCAGGAGCACAGGAAGAAGGGCTACTAATATATGAAGGATCTTTTTCATCTAGAATCTGAGGAAATAACCGACGGACGGCATGAAACGGATCTGGATAAGGTTGGCGCGGAAAGAATAGGTCATATTCTTTCTGTTGAAATGGAGCCCGTAACCAACAGCGTTAACCCTTCCAAGGACGTTGTACATTGAAAAATTGATGCCGTGTGTGAGCCTTGGGTTCTTCTTTATGTACCAGTTGCCGCTGAGGTCAAGCTTGGCGTAAGCCGGAAGGGTTTCGGCATTGTAGGGGCCGTAGGTGCACACCATGCGGCTTCCAACCATGTAGAAGGAGGTGGGACGGGTGTAGGGCGTACCGCTTGCCACCACGAACGTGCCGCCAACGTCAAAGCGCCCGAAGTCGTAGGTTGCAACTATGTCTAGCTCATGGCGCCTTTCATGGGCCGATGTAAACTCAAACGCGTGCCAGTCGTTGAGGAAGGTGCGGAGGCTCCTGGCCCAGGCGTAGCTGATCCAGCCGGTGAATCGGCCTTTCTGCTTCTGGATCATGAGGTTGAAGCCGAATGCGCGGCCATTTCCCTTCAGGGTGCTTGTCTCAAGGGAATAATCTCCGGTGTACATGTCCATGAGGCTGCCAACGTACTCCAGCTGGTTGTAGAGCTGTTTGTAGTAAACCTCCGCAGACACAGACATCATCTGGTCCCAGAAACTGTTGTTGTATGCAAGTGAGAAGCAGTGGGCCCACTGAGGTGCCTGAAGATCCCCGGCCAGGGTCCAGAATTCCGACGGAAGGCCGGAAGATGTGAGGCCGGTCTGGAAAAGGTTCTGGCGCTTAATCCCATAGGTGAAGTCAAGTTTTCCGCCCTCCAGGAAATCGGCCACAAGGCTCACCTCCGGGGTGACGCCCCAGTAGCTCTTGCGCTGAGGCGAGAGGTACCAATCGGCCCCGAAACCGGCCTTCAGGCTGAGCCAGTAGCCGAGGCTGCGGCTGTATTCTGCATTAATTGCCGCCGCAAATGCGCTTTCCGTGGGGATGCCGCCGTTGTTGCGGGCGTCGTTGAAATGACCTTCCGTGTATGGATTCTGCGGCTGGGTGTAATACGCGCTGAAGCGGGCGCCGAAGTCCCAGTTTTTCCAGTGGAGTTTTGCGCGGTAGCCGGCGTCCATTATGTAGGACTGCATCCTGGCATAGACGCCGAAGGCCTTCAGTTTGGGGTCAAGGCCGGCCGTGGTGTAGTAGACGGTCTGCTTGAGGCTGGCCTCCGTGTAATAGTGGTTCCAGTGGACGGCTCCAAGGGCGTTGTACCACTTGGCATCCATATTCTCAAAAAGGCCCACGCCCGTGAAAAGGCCCATGTCAAGGCCTCCGAAGAGGTCTACGGTGATGCGGTCTTTCTTTGTGGGTTTCCACGTCCAGGTTATGTTGGCGTCCGTGAAGTTGTAGGTCATGGCGTTATCCTCATAGCGGAGCATGCCGCCGAAGAGGAGATCCAGGTAGGTGCGCCTGGCGCTAATCTTGAGGGAAGATTTTCCAAGGGGAATATCCACCGTTCCCTGGGCCGATAGAAGGCCCACGGATGCATCCACGCTGAGTTTACGGGCAACTGTATCGGCCAGTTGCATATCTATGAGACCGCCGATTCGGGATTCCTGGCCGCAACTTGTGGCGTATTTCATGCCCTTGTAATGAGGGGAGTTGAAGGCGGAGAAGAAGCCCAGCATGTGTCCTGTGCCATAGATAGGGACGCCCTCCTGGGAGATGAGGGTGTGGGAGTGCTCGCTTCCCTGCATATACAGACCTCCGTCAACCTCCGTGTTCACCTGTACGCTTGGGAGAAGGCGAACAAAGCGGATGGGGTCAGGAGTGCCCAGGATGGCGGGAATCTTTGTAATCTCGTCCGTGTTTATCTGGCCGCTTATGCCGCGGCTGTTGAGGACCAGCGGCTTTTTTGATTCCTCCGTGATGACGGATTTGTCAAGATTGAACGTGGCTACGGTATCCGGCTCCTGCGCACGCGCGAAGAAGCAGGCTGCAAGCAGCGCCATGGCCGCAAGGCTATTCCGTAGAGAACACATTCTTCAGAAGGAAATCTATAAGAGGTTCTACAAGAAGGACCCCGGTGACGGCATATGTGGTGCCGTCCGGGAAGCGGAATACGGGCGTTGGAACGTTGTTGTAGAGGACCATGTCCAGGATTGCAAGCTGGTCCCCGTCAATGAAGACCTTGGTTCCGTTTTCTCCAAGGCCGATTCCCTCAAGACGGATGCCGCCATGTAGGGTGGCCACGAAGCCGCCGGAGCTCACGTCCATGGAGATGAGCGTAAGGCCGTTCTTGGTGTAAGTGTAGCGGATCATACCCACACTGGGGATTGTCACCTTACTGTTTGCGAGGATTTCTGCCGTGGGATTGTCCACCTTGTCCAGATTGAACTTCTTGAAAAAAACCGTGAAGGCGTCGTCCAGCCGCTTTTTCTGAAGTTCCTCCTGCGTGAACTCATGCATATCCGTGCCCTCCGTTACCGGGGGCTTGCTGCAGCCGGCCAGAAGGAGCACAGAAAGAATGTATATGTACACACGCGCACGCATAGACTGCAAATATAGCATTTTCCGTGGTTTTCAGAAAGAGTTCAGGCGCCTTTTTCACTTTTTTTAATTTTGCGCTTGCAGATTTGGAAAAAAGCAGTAAATTTGCAGTCCCAATTCGGGGCACATTGAGATATGGTGTAATGGTAGCACTACAGATTCTGGCTCTGTCAGTGAGGGTTCGAGTCCTTCTATCTCAACAGACTTGGCGGGGTAGCTCAGCTGGTTAGAGCGTCGGATTCATAATCCGGAGGTCGTGGGATCGTGACCCACTCCCGCTACCCAACATAATATAAGTAAGAGGCCGATACAACGCCCTTACGACCATCAAGATATATCCGAGACTGCCCTGCGAGGCGGTTTTTTTGTTTTTATACCCCACCCGTTAT
>OMQK01000153.1 GCA_900313205.1 uncultured Bacteroidales bacterium
CCCGGAGACCTCCATCTCCCCATAGGCGGAGCCAGCGGAGAAATACAGCGGAAGATGCTTGTGTTCACGGAGGCGCCTAATGAACTGCAGCAGGATCCCTATGAGCTCATGATGGCGGCGTCCACTAAGCAGAAACAGGAGGAAACCAACCTTGTGATAAACCTCAACGCAAGGGCAACACCCGATGCCACGGTGTACATAGACCTTGGAGAGAATACGCTCAACGCAAGGGGCACAGGTAATATCGGCCTCAATATGGAGACGGCGCAGCATACGTTCGGGCTCAGCGGAGACTATACCCTCCAGGAGGGAAGCTTCCGTTTCAGCGCCATGAATATCGTGAGCCGTGACTTCACCATCCAGGACGGCAGTTCAGTGCGCTTTAACGGCCCTGTCAATGACACGGACCTCAACGTCAAGGGCCTGTATATCACAAAAGCCAGCCTTGACAACCTCCTAACCGCAGAAAACGCACAAGAAGGCTCCGGAGGTGGCGGCCGCCGTACCGTGAACTGCGGAATTGACATTACGGGTAAGCTCAGTAACCCTGAGGTTCAGTTCTCCATAGACGTTCCTGACCTTAATCCCAGCACCAGGATGGCCCTTGACAATGCACTCAGCACGGAGGACAAGATCCAGAAACAGTTCATCTACCTGCTCATCGCCGGCAGTTTCCTCCCGGATGAAGACAGCGGTATCACCTCTACCGGGTCAGACATGCTGTTCTCCAATGTCTCCAGTATCATGAGTGGCCAGATTAACAACATATTCGACAAGCTCAACATACCGCTTGACCTTGGTCTCAACTACAAGGCACACGAGGGCAGGAATATGTTTGACGTTGCCGTGAGCACGCAGCTGTTCAACAACCGCGTCATCGTGAACGGCGCCGTTGGCAACAAGCAGATGATAGGAAGTTCCACAAGCGAGATTACCGGAGACATTGACGTGGAAATCAAACTCAGCAAGAACGGAAACCTCCGTACCACCATATTCTCGCATTCCGCCGACCAATTCTCCTCCTACCTTGACAACAGCCAGAGGAACGGAGCGGGTATCGCATATCAGAAGGAATTCAACTCCTTCACCCAGCTGTTCAGCGAGATGTTTATGACGCGGCAGCAACGTGAAGAGCGGGCTGCAAGGCGCCTTTCCGGAACCGGAGTGCCTCAGTCCCTTATCCAGATTGATTCCACGGGTAAATCCAAAGTAATTGAAGATGGCTTTAACAGGTAAATTATATCTCATACCCTCCCCTCTTGGAGACGGTGCGCCGGAAAATGTCCTTCCTGCGCCAGTGTTCCAGATTCTGCCACAGATAAAGCGCTATGTGGTGGAGGAGGTGCGTACGGCACGCCGTTTCCTGTCATCGGCAGGTCTCAAGGGACATATAGAGGAACTGGAGTTCCACACTCTGAATGAGCACACCTCCCCGCAGGAGGTTGAGGCCATGCTTCCCCTCTTTGAGGACGGTGCCGCAGTGGGGCTCATCTCCGAGGCCGGCCTTCCCGCCGTAGCGGATCCAGGCGCCCGCTTGGTAGCCCTTTGCCACCGCCACGGCATTGAGGTGGTTCCCTTCGTGGGTCCCTCATCCCTTATGATGGCGCTTATGTCCTCTGGACTTGACGGCCAGAGCTTTGCATTCAACGGGTACATTCCCGCCAAGGCCGATGAAAGAAAACAGGCCCTGAAGGCCCTTGAGAAGAGGTCTTACCATCAGACACAGATCCTCATTGAAACCCCTTACCGCAACGATTCCCTTTTTCAGGATATGCTTATTACCCTGAACCCTTCCACAAGGCTCTCAATTGCGGCAAACATAACCTGCCCGGACCAGTTTATCCGCACGCTTACGGTTGCGCAGTGGAAAAAGCAGCAGGGCTTCACAATTGGCAAACGTCCTTGCGTATTTCTAATCCAGGCCCAATGAAGATAGCTTTCACAACACTTGGATGCAAGCTCAATTACGCGGAGACATCCACTTATGAGCGCGGTTTTGTGGCCGCGGGCTGGGAGGTTGTCCCCTGGAGCAGCGAGGCCGATGTCTACCTTGTGAACACCTGCGCCGTCACCGAGACCGCAGAGAAAAAGTCCCGAAACTACATACGCCGCGCCCACAAGACGGCCCCCGCCGCCCGTATAGTTGTCACCGGCTGCTACGCAGAGTTACGCCGGGAGCAGATTGAGGCCATTGAAGGCGTCTGGCGCGTGTTTGGCGCCTCTGAGAAGAGGCAGATTCTGGAGGTGGTACTTGCATCTGATGAAGAGGGTGCAGTATCGCCGACCGTCGCTTCGCGACCCCTCCCAGGCGCAGCGCCAAGCGCAGCTTTGGGCCCCTCCCTCTCACCCGGCCGAGGGTGGCCAGGGGTCTTCGATACTGCACCCTCTTCCTCAGATCAGACCTTTGGGGCATATTCCACCGGTGAGCGCACAAGGTCATTCCTGAAGGTGCAGGACGGGTGCAATAATTTCTGTGCTTACTGCACGGTGCCGTATGCAAGGGGCCGGAGCAGGAACATTCCAATCTGCGAGTGCGTGAAGATGGCAAGGGAGATAGCGGCGGCAGGAGTGAAGGAAGTGGTGCTCACGGGCGTGAACACAGGAGACTTTGGCCGGACTACCGGTGAATCCTTCCTGGATCTGCTGAAGGCCCTAAACGGGGTTGAAGGGATTGAGAGGTTCAGGATATCGTCCATTGAGCCAAACCTCATAACTCCGGAGATCGTGGACTGGATAGCTTCCGGAACAAAGTTCCAGCCGCACTTCCATATACCGCTTCAAAGCGGCTCTGATACGCTTTTGAGGCGGGTTGGAAGGCGTTATGACACTGAGCTTTTCGCTTCAAGGATTGATTATGTCCGCCAGGCTATGGAAAGGCCGGGAGGGCCAAAGGTGTTCTTTGGAATAGACGTAATTGTGGGGCTTCCCGGAGAGACTGAGGAACTGTTCCAGGAAACTTACACTTTCCTTAAGGAGCGCATCAAGCCCGCATTCATCCACGTTTTCCCCTACTCCAGGAGGCCTGGCACGAAGGCTGCGGAGTGGAAGGACCAGGTGAAGGAGAGCGTGAAGGCGCAGCGCGTGGCGGCATTAGAGGAGCTATGCAAGGAATTACACGCAGAGTTTGTATCGGCCAATAAAGGCATCCGTGAGAAGGTCCTTTGGGAATCTTCCGTGAAGGGAGGCCTAATGGGCGGCTACACCGGCAATTATATAAGGCTTGAGAAGCCGTTTGACGCGGCTCTTGTGAATACGCTGGAGGAGGTTGAGATATGACAAGACTGAGGTTTTTGGGAACTGGAACATCGCAGGGCGTGCCCATCATTGCATGCCAGTGCCCGGTGTGTAAAAGCCTGGATCCCCGGGACAAGAGGTTCCGGTCATCGGCCTTTGTGGAATTTGATGGGATGAATATCCTCATTGACGCAGGGCCGGATTTCCGCAGCCAGATGCTCCAGGCCGATATCCGTCACCTTGACGCCATCCTCCTCACCCACAACCACAAGGACCACACTGGCGGCCTTGACGATGTCCGCTCCTTTAACTATATAGACCGCAAGGCAGCGGAAATCTACTGTGAGGAAAGGGTCCTCAAGAGCCTTAAGAACGACTATGCCTATGCCTTTGAGGAGGAGAAATACCCCGGCGCTCCGGAGTGGCATGTCCACCTCATTGATGAAAGGCCGTTCCGCGTAGATTCCCTGGAGCATTCCGGAGAACTGGTGTGGGTACATGACAAGGGGTATTTTTACAGGCAGCCGGATGGCAGCCTCTCCAATACGGGGCAGATAGTGTCCGAGGCATCCCACGTGAATCCCAACGTAATCCCCATCCGGGGCCTTCACGGCCAGATGCCGGTACTGGGCTTCCGTTTTGGGAACATTGCCTACATAACGGACATGAGCCACATAGAGGACTCCGAACTTGAAAAGCTCCGCGGGCTTAAGCACCTCACCCTCAATACGGTGAGTTATCATCCGCACCACTCCCACTTCTCTCTTCAGGAGGCCGTGGAACTGGCACAGAGGATTGGCGCGGAGCACACCTGGCTTACGCACCTCAGCCACTCCTTCCCTACCCATGGGGAGTTCGTGAGGGAGCTAAGACAATATGGAAACATTGAGCCTGCATACGACGGGCTTGTGATAGAAGACTGATGAAAGAGAAAGTAATAATAGTTGGCGGCGGCATTTCCGGCCTTACTGCGGGTATATATGCGCAGAGGTCCGGATTTGACGTCCTGATACTTGAAAAATGTGCCACGCCCGGCGGGGTTTCAACATGCTGGAAGCGCAAAGGGTATATGTTTGAAGGCGGCGTACACTGGCTCAATGGCTCTGGCAGT
>OMQK01000190.1 GCA_900313205.1 uncultured Bacteroidales bacterium
TTCAGTGACCACGATGGGTTTGATGAATTCGTCTGTCACATCTGCGTCATAGCTGGCCTGGATACCGGCCTGGGCACTTTCAAATGCGGCGCCCTTACCCTCTACAAGGAGGTCATATGCTTCTTTTACACGGGCCCAGCGCTTGTCACGGTCCATGGCATAGAACCTTCCGCAGACGGAGGCCACCTTGCCGGTGGTTTCCTTCATCTTCTCCTCAAGTTCCGCCACAAAGCCAAGGCCGCTGCGGGGATCCGTGTCACGGCCGTCCATGAAGGCGTGGACGTATACCTTGTCAAGGCCTTCTTCCTTTGCCACGCGAAGGAATTCATACACATGGTCAAGTGAGCTGTGAACGCCGCCGTGGGAGGTAAGACCCATAAGGTGGAGCTTCTTGCCGCTCTTTTTCACATAATCATATGCCGCCTTGATTTCCTTGTTCTCAAGGAGTCTGTGCTCACGGCAGGCAATGTTGATCTTGACAAGATCCTGGTAAACCACGCGGCCGGCTCCAAGGTTCATATGACCTACTTCGGAGTTACCCATCTGGCCGTCAGGGAGACCCACGTATTCACCGCAGGCCTGAAGATGGCCGTAAGGATACTTTTCACGGAGGGCGTCAATGTTGGGCGTGCCCTGGGTCCAGATTGCGTTTGAGTAGTCATGGCGGCCTTCACCCCAGCCGTCCAGGATCATAAGAAGTACTTTTCTATTCATGTTCAGGTTAATTATTCAACTACAGGTGCAGGTTCGGGTACGGGTGTGGGTTCTGCAGGGATAACGGGCTTGGGAGCTTCCGGAACCACGATTTCCTCATGGGACTCGATTACCTCCTGGGCCTCCCCTGCCTTCTGCTCTGCGGCCTGGGCCTTTACTGCAGCCTCTTCTGCGGCCTTCTGGGCCTTGATGAGGTCTTCCTGCTTATTTGCTATATTCTGCTGCTCCTTGAGGTCTTTCTTACCCTGGTTAACCTCTTTCTTTGCAGCCTTCACATCCTTCTTTGCGGCAGCTATGTCTTTCTTTGCGGCGCCGATTTCCTTCTTCAGGGAATCCATGGTCTTCTTGTTCTGGTTCACCTTAGACTCAGACTCCTTGTATTCCTTCTTGGCCTCATTCAGATCAGAGGTGAGTTCCTTGAGTTCGCTCTCAAGATCCTTTACGGCCTGTTTATCGGCAGAATCGAACTTGCCGTCATCCACCTTACGGGCCTTCTTCTCAAGCTTGAGGGCGGCCTTCTTGGCCTTGATGACATCACCCTTTGCCTTGAGGGACTGCTTCAGCACGGAAAGGGATTTCTTGCCCTGGTTGTACTGGTCCTTGGCTTTGTCGTACTGCTGCTCCAGTTTATTGATATGGGTCTGGCTCTGGGAGATCTGTTTGTCGGCGGCACGCTGGGTTTCAGAGAGTTCCTTCTCCTTCTGCTGGAGGTTCTGCTCTGCAGCCTGGACGGCTTCCTTGTTGGTCTGGGCGTTGGCGCTGAAAGAAACGGTTACAGCGGCGATAACTGCGATGATGCTGAGAATGTGTTTCATATGAGTAGTTTTTAATATGTTTCTATTCTGCAAATTTAATCATTTTTCCATATATTTGCACAGACAAACCTAAACCTATTCATTATGTTTGGATTAAGACCTGACGGAAAACAGGTGCGGGACATAGATCCCATACAGCGGATAATGCCGCATATAATGAGGCACCGCCACGATTCACAGAACCTCACTGACTACGACTGCCCCTGCGAGCCCCTGGACGCATTCATCAAGGAGCAATCGGCCCTTGGAGAGAATTACAACTATATGCACATAGTCATAGCCGGACTTGTGCGCACCATAGCGCTGTTCCCCAGGATCAACCGCTTCATCATGAACGGCCGTATCTTCCAGAGGAACTCCATCCAGATTTCATTCGTGGTTAAAAAGGGGCTGAGCGCCGAAGCCGCGGACACCACCGTGAAGATAGACTTTACGGGCCTTGAGAGCCTGCCGGAAATACGTGACAAGATAAACGACGCAATAAGGGCCAACAGCCATATGGACGCCAATAACGGCACGGACAAACTGGCCCGCCTCATCACCTTTACGCCCAATTTCCTAATCCATTTCCTGGTTGCAACAATCAAGTACCTTGACAAGCACGGTCTGCTTCCCGGCGCCATCCTCAAGGTGAGCCCCTTCCATACATCGGCCTTCATCACCAACCTCAAGTCCATAAAGGGCCCCTCCATCTTCCATCACCTGTATGACTTCGGCAATACCGGAATGTTCTTTGCGATGGGTAAGGAGGCAAAGGTGCCGGTGGTCCAGGGAGACCAGGTGGTCGTTGGCAAGCGTATGCCGCTCTATATAGTTACCGACGAACGTTTCTGCGACGGATTCTACTTTGTGAACGCCCTGAGGAATCTCCGTGAGAATTACGCCCACCCGGAAAGGCTCCTTGAAAGGCTTGAAGAAGTAACGCAGGACGTAAAAGTAATAGACAGACACAGTTTCCGTAAGAAAAACAGGAATAAAGATGAATAAGGAACTTATTTCAAAGGCCGTAGAGGCCGCTGTGGCCCAGAGGGGCTGCTTCCTTGTGGACGTTACCGTTTCCAAGGACAATGACATTGAGGTAATCATCGAGAAAGAACAGGGAGACGTTGACTGGGAAGACTGCAGCGCCATTGACAAGGTGGTGCATGAGGCCTTCGACCAGGACGTGGAGGATTACGCTCTAACCGTATCATCGGCCGGTCTAGACCGCCCGTTCAAGGTCCTGAAGCAGTTCCAGAAGGCCATCGGCACAAAGGTGGAGGATACGATGAAGTTGAAGATCCACTGGAAGGCCACGGCGATGGCTACAGCGGCACCACGGATGGTGTTGGGGAAGATTTCGGCAATGAGTACCCAGCAGATGGGACCCCACGAGAACATGAAGCATGCCGAATAGAGGAGCAGTGAGGCGGCGGTGACGAGTTCGAGACCGGCATGGCCGAAAGTGACGGCAACGCCGAAGGCACCGAGTGCCATGCCCAGTGAACCGAAGATGAGGAGGGGTTTGCGTCCCCACTTCTCTACGGTAAAGATGGCGACGAGGGTGAAGAGGATGTTGATGACACCCATGAAGACGGTGATCATCATCGGGTTGTCCATGCCCATATCGCCGAAGATGCGCGGTGCATAGTAAAGTACGGCATTGATGCCGACGGCTTGCTGGAAGACGCTGAGCATGATGCCGATAAAGATACACATGGCACCGTAGGACATAAGGCGTTCGGTCTTCTGAACGAGTGTCTCCTTGATGGCCTTGAGAATGAACTGAGCACGCTCGCTGCCGTTGATGCGCGTCAGTACGCCAAGTGCGCGCTGGTCCTTGCCAATAGAGACAAGGTAACGCGGCGACTCAGGCACGAAGCAGATGAGCAGTGCGAAGAGTCCTGCGGGGACGGCCTCGGAACCGAACATGTAGCGCCAACCGGTGGTAACAGTCCACTGTGCAGCGGGATTGATGGCGGCAATGCCCTTACCCATTTCCTCTACGAGGGGCTGGATGTGGTCGCCGAGGATGAAGAAGTTAACGAAATAAACCACCAGCTGACCGCAGATGATGGCATACTGGTTGCAGGGAACGAGCATGCCTCGGATGTTAGAGGGTGCTATCTCGCTAATATACATCGGGCAGATGGCCGATGCGAGACCTACGCCGATGCCACCAATGACGCGGTAGATGTTGAACATGATGAGCAG
>OMQK01000247.1 GCA_900313205.1 uncultured Bacteroidales bacterium
TGTAAATTTTATCTTTGCGGACTACTATCACAATTAATATAAACAAGAGGACAATGGAGCCGGGCGGATCACAAACATTGCAAATGGGAAAGACCCGTGTATTTTTTTTGACCGCCCGGCATCCGTTGGCCCAAAGGCCCGGATAAGATTTTGCCTCGAAGCATTAAGGTTTGTGGGCAAAGAGCCGACGTCCAAAGTCCCTCAAAAAAAAAAGTGTGCAAATATGAGAAAATTTTTCGTAGGAATCGACATCAGCAAGGAAAAATTGAATGTGTGCCTGCTGGAAGGTATGAACATCGTCCATGAAGACGAGATTGAAAACACTGAGGCAAGCCTGCACAAATGGTTCGGCCGAATGAGGAAGTCCCTGAAATGTTGCATGGACGAAGTGTTGCTATGCGCCGAGTTCACAGGGAGATACATCTATCCACTGGCGGTCGCTTGTCACGAGGAGGAAGCCTTTTTGTGGATGGAGGATCCGAGCCGCATCAAGAACTCCTTCGGATTGGTCAGGGGGAAGAGCGACTCTGTCGACGCACGCCGCATCGCCGAATACGCGTTCCGCCATCAGGACAAGGCGGTGGCCTACCGCCTGCCATCCGAGGAACTGGCCTCCATCAAGATACTGATGGCCGACAGGGAACTGGTTTTGAGTGACAGAAAGAAGTATGAGGCGCAACTCAGTGACCAAAAGAGGTTCATGAGCAAAAAGGACTACGCCATGCAAAGCAAGATGTGGATGAGTATCGTCAGGGAACTACAAAAACAACTTGACTTCATAGACGAAAAAATCGACAAGCTTGTGTCCGCCAGCGAATCACTTTCCCATCAGGTGGAACTTCTAAAGTCCGTTGACGGCATCGGGCAGCGCATCGCGGTCGCCATGGTGGTTTTCACCAACGCTTTCACCCGATTCGACAACGCACGGCAGTTCAACTGTTATGCGGGACTGGCCCCCTTCACTTACACATCAGGCAAGAGCATCTACTCGAAAGCCAAAGTGTCTCAGCGGGCCAACAAACAGATCAAGGCCTTGCTGCATCTAGCAGCAGTATGTGCCGCAACACATATGAAATCAGGCGATTACAAGGAATACTACGACAGACGTGTCGCCGAGGGAAAACATCCTTTATGCGTGTTGAACGTCATCAGAGCCAAATTGGTAGGCCGAATGTTCGCTGTCATCAAAAGGGATGAACTATACATCAAAAACTATGATAGGTCTTCTTCTGAGAAAAAGTTATCAACACCCGTGCAAATATCATAAGAATAAATACAATTATTTTCAATACCGACACGATTCTTACAGAATATGTTCTATGGGGCCTCTTCTGCGCAGGAGTGTCAAGCGATTTCAGGGAAACACATGTTTAATTCATCCCGAGTCGCATGACTTGCTCGTACCGGCACAGGTTATTCATCCACAAGCTCTTTCACCGGCTTGGAGTCATGATATGTTCATCGGCCTACGAACATATCCGTCATCCCAGCGGGACAATTCTTGAATTCTGTAAATCCACTTTTCCACCTCATCCACACTTTCAGGGACGCTGACATCCCGTATCGGGAAGCGGGTATAGGTGCACATGATATGATTTTTCGTTTATGACGCTGTCATTTTTGCCGTTCCGGCAGCTCCGCCTCCATCTTCAAAGGTTCGTGGTCCTTAGACAGACCTTCGGCAAAAACTTTGCCGTCTTCAACCCAAACATCAGGTACTATATATCTGAAAACAAATGGGATAAGCAGCTTTCCATGATGACCGATCACCCCGTATTGACCAAACGTGCCGTCATCCGTACTGAACCCCACTATGGCACACCCATAGCTGAAATCACTGGCGTAATCGTAACGGAATGGAATCTTTTCAGCCCCGTGAATATTGATGTAGCCCCACTTGCCGTTTTTCATGGCCTCAATCAGGTAATCATCATGTAATGGCACTCCTATGGAACTGAATCCCTTCTCAAAAGGAATGAGGTCATTTCCCTGCGCATCAATGAGTTTGCAACGCGTCTCGCCATCTTCCGTATGAAAGACGGGAATACCGGTGGAAAACCTCCCCATAATAGCGCCATAATCAGGGACCCCGGGCTCGTAAATAGCCGGAAGGACCTCTCTGACGTTGACCATATCAAACAGGCCGAATTTCTGATGACGGTTTTCTTCGTCACTGTCGCACAAGTCGGCGAAACCGTTCCATGTCTCATTGACGTGCAGATCATGAGAATATGCGCCCGAGGCAATTTCCTTGTAACTGCGCGAAGTAACAATCTTACCGTTTCTGTCGGCAAGCCAAAGTCTGTCATTTTGGTCTGTAAGCTCCAACACCTCATGATTGTCCCCGCTTGAGCCACCGGAATTATAGGGTTGTACGATATTCCGGTATTCGCAAGGCAAAGCCCACTCGCCAGTCAAATCTATAAGGCCGAAGAGTCCGTCCTGTTCCACCACCAGCACGGAAAGCAGCGTATGGGCTTCTATTGCGCCAAAATCCTTCACCACCTTGCCGCATTGGTCCTTTAACAGCCAATGGGTCCCTTTTTTCACAAAAAATCGCCCTTTCAATTTATCCATAATACTACCTTAAACAATTGCACCTAACATGATATGATTCCAGTTTTTTTTCGCCAAAGCCTATTCGATTCTCACCTTTTCGCCTTATCCATGGCCTCCTGCGCCCATTTCATACGCAGGCGGGCCTTGTCGCGCGCCTCGGCGGCCCACTTCATGCGCAGCTTCGCCTTGTCGGTGGCGTCCTGGGCCCAGCGGGTGCGGGTCTGCGCCTTGTCGTAGTCGTGATGCCGGGTGTAATAGTCCGCGTCACGCATATAACTCTGTGCCTGCTTGTTGTAATACTCCGCGTCGCGCTCATAGCCTTCGGCCTGTCGGTTGTAGTACTCCGCATCGCGCATATAGCCCTGCGCCTGCCGGATGTAGTAGTCGCTCTGCGCGTGGACGGCCGAGCACACGGTCAAGAGCAGAAGGAACAGTGGA
>OMQK01000082.1:0-2857 GCA_900313205.1 uncultured Bacteroidales bacterium
CTACGACGGAAAGAACGGCGCCGAGGTGGATGCCGCCATTGTGGCAACGTATATGATGCTGGCTGCAGATAACGAGGGCCTGGCTACGCTTTGGGTTGGCTCCTTTGACCCGGCCCTGCTGCGGGATATCCTCCCGGACACCGAGGGCTATGAGCTGGTGGCGATGATCAATGTGGGGTGTCCGGCCGCTGAAAGCGAACCGTCCCCTATGCACAGTGCGTGGAAGTCGATGGAGGAGCTGGTAACCAGGGTGGAATAAGTGAATCAGTATCAGTGAGGTGTGGGGCTAAACGCTTGACACACAGAGAGATGTGCAAAAACGGTTGGGCGGAATTGCCTAACCGTTTTTAAGTAACGTGCACATAATCAATTGGTTCCCTCCACGGGCCGGCCGGGCCGCCCAACACGTGGTACCCATTGCCCCGGCCCTTGTAGCCAACTCCGCCACAGCCGGATATTTGTTCTTACAAAAAGAATTGCTTATTTTTATAAACTTATCTATTAATATAATCTGTTTCGTATGAAGCAAGAAAACGACATATTCTGGAGGTTTTCCAACTGGTATTTCAGCAAGAAGGTGCTGCCCTACTGGGTAATCCTTCTGGCCGATTCCCTGATTGTGTTCCTCTCGTGTCTGTTCACATATTGGGTGGTCAATAAGTCTCAGGTTACTTTTGACCATCATATTGAGCTGCTGGCGGCATCGGCCTTTTATGCACTTCTGAGCTGGATCGGGGCGCGCATTTTCAGGACTTATTCCGGGGTGCTGCGCTATTCCAGTTTTGTGGACCTGCTGAAGGTGACGTATGCAAATACCGTCAATGTGGCGCTTGGATTGGGGTTTGCCCTTCTGTTCAAGTGGAAGAGCGTGGACATTTTATCGGCCCTTACGCCCCTTAATGTTCTCATGGCGTTCCTCATTGCTACGCTGCTGATGTGGGCTTTCCGTATGCTGGTGAAGCTTATGTTTGACGCGGCAAATGCCTCCTCAAAGGCAATGAAGACGCTTGTCTACGGCGCCATGTCCGGCGGTGTGGCCCTTGCTAAGAACGTCCGCAGCCAGCGGCCAGTGAAGTTTGACATCCGCTGCTTCCTTTCCCATGAGAAACGCATCAAGAATCTCAAGCTCCTTGGCCTGAAGGTGTATTCCGTGGAGGATGACATTGAGGACATTCTTGAGAAGGAGCATATTGAGGCTGTCCTTATCTGCCCGCACAGGCTCAAGGACTTCCGCTCAAACCAGAAGCTGCAGGACATCTTCATCAACCGCGGGGTCAAGATTTTCATGGTGCACCAGGCTCAGGAATCGGCCGTAATCAACGGCGAAATCCTGGAAGAGGGTGTCCAGCTCAAGGAGGTGAGCGTGGAGGACCTTCTCCCGCGTCAGGAGATCCGCGTGGATATGAAGTCCGTGGCAGAGCAGCTTGCCGGGAAGCGGGTGCTCATCACGGGATCGGCGGGCTCAATTGGCTCAGAGATTGTGAGGCAGGTGGCGGCATCGGCCCCCGCAAGCCTTATGCTCATTGACCAGGCCGAAACCCCTCAGCACGACATCCGCCTCATGATGGCCCGGGAATTCCCCAATATCCCCTGTGAGACCGTTGTGGCCAGCATTGACCGCCGCACGCGTATGGAGAACGTGTTTTCATCCTTCCGCCCGGATTTCGTGTTCCACGCCGCTGCGTATAAGCATGTGCCCATGATGGAGGACAACCCTTCGGAGGCTGTCCTGAATAATATTTACGGCACAAAGATTATTGCCGATTTAAGCGTGAAGTACGGCGCCAAGAAGTTTGTGATGATCTCAACGGATAAGGCCGTAAACCCCACCAACGTGATGGGCTGCAGCAAGCGTATCTGCGAGATTTACGTCCAGAGCCTGGACCGCAAGCTCAAGATTGAGGCGCTGGAAAAACGCACGGATTACACTCAGTTTGTGACAACACGCTTTGGTAATGTGCTTGGATCCAACGGCTCTGTGATTCCGCTGTTTAGGGAGCAGATCAAGCACGGCGGCCCCGTGACCGTGACGGACGAGAGGATTGTGCGCTTCTTCATGCTTATTCCGGAGGCCTGCAAACTGGTTCTGGAAGCAGGTACCAAGGGTAACGGCGGAGAAATCTTTGTGTTTGATATGGGTGCCCCGGTAAAGATTTCAGATCTTGCAAAGCGCATGATTGCGCTCTCCGGTGCCCGCAATGTCAAGATTGAGTACACGGGCCTTCGTGAAGGTGAGAAACTCTATGAGGAAGTCCTCTCGGAGATGGAGAACACCAAGCCCACCTTCCATGAGAAAATCCGCATCGCCCAGGTCCGTGAGTACGACTACGATGAAGTGAACAAGGCCATCGAGGACCTTGTAGCCACGGCCAAGCTCTACAACAACATGGACACCGTGCGCAAGATGAAGGAGATGGTCCCGGAGTACAAGTCCAATAACTCCGTGTACGAGAAAATTGATCAGGAGCTGGCGGGCGCCGCAAACGCGTGATAGGCGCTGCGTGGAGCTAAACGCTTGATACACAGTGGGATATGCAAAAACGTCTAGGTGATTTCGCCTAGACGTTTTTATGTAAGTGGCTGATATTCAGCGAGTTCCCCTCCATGAGGTCATGAGGCGTAGATTAAGATGTACATAAAAAAACATTTTTCCTTTTGAATTTCTACAATCTTTTCTATATTTGTAGACGGGTGCTCTAACCACAGCGCCCGTCAGGAACTATGAACGCTTTCAGTGACATTGATTCGCTGCTGCGCGGCATCTCCCGGGAAAAAGACATACTCAGGTTCCTGTTCATAAGCAGGAAGGCGCCGTCACTACGCAGTGAGCAGGCGCTGGAGCATTTCCTATCCCAGG
>OMQK01000082.1:2863-15986 GCA_900313205.1 uncultured Bacteroidales bacterium
GATAGCCGCCGGCTGGAATATCTTCTGGAACACGGGGTCATCCGCGAGGCGGACGGCCTACTGGTTCTGGAGGATACCTACCTGCGCTTTTTCGAAGAGGTGTTGGAGGTGAACGAGGAAATCAACGTGCTCTCCGTGAAGCAGCACATCGATGCGCTGAATGAGAACATCGAGCTATGGCTCACGGTGGGTTCGGATGCGCGGAAGCATCGCTATATGGGGGAGATCCTGCGGATCCTAAGGAGCCTTGCCCTTTCCACACACCGCAATGTGATTGACCTCAAGCGGGCCATCGACAGCACCTATAAGAATGAGCGGGACTATGCCGTCAAGCGCAAGCGCCTGGAGAACCTGGACCGCAAGCGGGCCGATATCGCCCTCCTTATCAAGGAGGCGGAAAAGCTCTTTGACGTGCGCCAGCAGGTGTTTTTTGGCTCCTCCATGGATGCTCATCTAAAGGAAACGGTAGCCATGGTAAAGGAGGTTCTCACTGAATCTTACCACGGCCTCTTGGAGCTGGACCGCCAAATTATCGTGTACCTTAATAAGATTGAGGCAGAGCAGCGGCTAGTGGAGAAAATCCGCCGCATCAAGTACCTCAAGGACCAGTTGGTGTGGGAGAGCGGAACGGACGTAATCTGGGCTCTTCAGACGCATCGGCCAGCCTTTTTGGAAAAACGTCCGTGGTATAACTGCCTGCCTTCGCTGGAGTTGCTCACAAATACCCCTGACGGTATAGCCGCACTTAAGGATGCACACGTCACACTTAAGAATCCTATAGCTAAACGGAAGACTGACCCTGAACCTTTGTCTCAGGATGAACTCTCCCGGGGTGCCGTGGTAAAAGACACCCTGAACACCTTCGAGGTTCGAAGCGCCTTCCTGGGCGGCTCTCAGGACCTGATGTCTTTCCTGTCCGGCTATACTTTTTCTGAACCGCTTTCCCAGGAAGACCGGCTTACGCTTTTCTGCCGCCTGGCGGTGGAATTCGACGAAGATTTCCGCATCACCGGGGAGTACCGTGAGGCGGAAGGCTTCCTATATCCACTCATTTATCCGCGTTAGACCATGATCAGAACCAAAGAAATATTTGAACTCCTTTCCCGGGGAGGTTTCATCAGCCAGGACAGCACCCGGGCCGATGTCCGCCGCCTCTATGACTACATAGAGGAGAATTATGACGAGTATAAAGCTTATTACCAGGGAATCGGCTTTGTGCTGGAGCAGGGGAACGGGTATTTCCATTTCTCCCGGGAGGAGTCCCGTACGGAACTCACCCGTAGGCTCACGTCCCTGGGCGTCTGGATCGACCGCCTGGATTTTGTGAAAACCTTTCACAGCGGCTTTTCCACCGGCGTGCGCTTTACGCCATCGGCCTTTACGGAGGCCATTTCTGCTGATATCGAATTGAAGGAAAAGGCCCGTAAGCTTTATTCGGGGCAGCACAATGTCAAGGATACGGTGCAGATGCTCCTGGACGATATGGAAAAAGCGGGGTTCATTGAACTGGAGAATGAGTTCGAACAGGTGTACAAGGTGACATCGGCCTTCCATTTTCTGGAAGGGCTGGTGGAAATGTTAACGATTAGCGAGGAGGAGGCCGCCGATGAGACAGCTCAGTAGAATTGTATTTGTGAACAGCGCCAACATCCGTTACGGAGAGGTGCGGCTGGATGGGAATGTTCATCTAATTGGTACACAGGGTGTTGGAAAGAGCACCGTGCTCCGTGCCATCCTATTTTTCTATACGGGTGACAAGATGCACCTGGGCATTAGCCGGGAGAAGAAGTCTTTTGACGATTTCTATCTCCCCGGCGCCAATTCCTACATCGTCTACGAGGTGGAGAGTGAGTTTGGCGCTTTTACGGTGCTGGTTTTCCGCTCGCACGCGCATAGCGTCTTCCGCTTTATCGGGGCTCCATTCCGGCGGGAATGGCTTATTGACGAGGCAGGGGAGGTGACGGCCGACTCTTCCGCCATCCGCCGCCGCGTGGAGGGCGCTCCAATAACACGTATTGTGGACGAGTACCAGGAGTACCGGGACATCATCTACGGGAACAAGCGCGCAATCGGCAAGGAGTTCGCCCGTTTCTGCATCATGGAAACGGCTAAGTATCAGAACATTCCTCGCTCGCTCCAGAATGTCTTCCTGGGCGCCAAGGTGGATGCCGATTTCATCAAGGACATCATAATAAGGTCCCTCGGAGACGAGGAGCCAGGCATCGACCTGGTGTATTTCCGTAGCCAGCTAGCAGGCTTTGAACGGGAATATAATGACATTTCCCAGTGGTTCCAGAAGAATAAACAAGGGGAGGTGACGGTGCGTCGCCAGGGGGAGAAGGTCGTTGAGTTGTATCGGAAGCTGCTGTATCTGGACGATGAACTTACGGGCAGCCTTCTGGAGCTCCGCTACGCCCGCCGGTATGCGCAGGAGCGGATTCCGCTGCTGGACAGACAGGTGGAAGAGACGGAGGTGCTGCAACAGAAGTGCAAGGATAGGCTGGCCGATTTGCAGGACAAGTTTAACCACGAGCTCTCTGCCCTGGAGCAGGAACTGGGCGCCCTGAACGATAAACTGGACAGGATTCCTAAACTTCGGAAGAAATACGAAGGGCTTGGTATCCAGACGATTATTGAGGAGGACGGGCAGGAGCCGGCGCTACAGGCCTCGTTGGAATCGGCCCAGGCGCTCCGTGACAGGCTCACCAGGGAGTATGCCGATATCACGGCCAAGTACAAGGACCACGAGCGGGAATTGAAACTGGGCTTTGACACTTGGCGTGCAGCCCGGGAGGGGCGAAAGGTAGAGATTGGCGCAGCGCTGAATGCACAGATCCAAAAGCTCTCTGAGGCTCTTCAGGCGGGGCTCTCTGGTGTGGATGAGGCCTTCCGGGAGCGCGTATCGGCGCAGGAAAGCCTGCTCACGGACCTGCAGGAGCGGATGGCAGCAGCAGATAAACAACTTGCGCTCGCAGCTCATCTTTCGCCTTTTTCCCAGGAGATTCAGGCTGCCCGGGACGAGCAGTCTCGCCTTGCCGGCGAAAAAGGCCGCTTGGAGGCATCGGCAAAAACGCAGGAGGCGCTTGTGGAGAAACTCATGCAGGAAGGGCAGTTCCAGCAGCATCGGGAAGCGCGTGAATGGGACGACCAACTTTCGGACGTAGGGGCGCAGATGAAGGGCCTGGATGCCCAGATTGCGGAAATTGACCAGCTCCTTGCCTCCATGGACGGCTCCCTTATCCAGTGGCTTTCCCAGCACAAGCCCGGCTGGGAAGAGAATATCGGCAAGGTGGCTGATGAACGTACTGTTCTCTATGCCAAGAACTTATTTCCTTCTGAAGCAAAGGGGAATTCCTTCTTTGGGGTTGATCTGGACCTGAGTTCCCTGAAGATGAATGTGCGAACGCCTGAGAGGCTTATGAAGGAAAAGCGGCAATTGGAGAAGGAACTCTCTGCGCTGAAAGAACGGCAGGAGGGTCTTCTGGCCCAGAAAGAATCGGCCCTGGCAGACCTTCGGAAGAAGTATAACGCCCGTATTAAACCGCTGCGTGAAGAACTCTCCAGCCTGCAGGCTGCGGTCCTGATGCTGCCTGCCAAACTGGAGGATGCCGGCAAACGCCTCTCGCTCCTGGAAGAAAACACCCGCAAGGCCCGGGAAGATGCGATGGGAAGGTGCAAGGAGGCCCTGCAGGCACTGACCGCGGAGAAGGTGCTGGCCGCGGAGGCCCTGAACGCCCTCCTGAAGGAGAAAGAGGCTGAGGTCCAGAAGCTTAGGGAGGCCGATGCCCGCGGACGGCGATCCTTGAAAAAACAGCACGACGAGGCGTTATCTCAGGTAGAAGCGGAAATAGCGGCCCGGGAAAAAGAATCGGAAATACAAAAACTCAGAGATGCAGATTCCCGTGGGCGCAAGTCCCTGCAAAAGCAGCACGATCATGCTCTTTCGCAGGTGGACGCGGAGATTTCGGCACGGGAGAAAGAACTCTCGGAGGCGCTGGATGCGTTGCACTTGGAGCAGACCCGGGAACTCTCCGGGCAGGGGGCCGATGCCACGGCACTGGAACGCTGTGAAAAGGAGATTCATAGCCTGCAGGAGCGGCTGAAACGGATTGCGCAGAATAAGGAGATTCTTTTCAATTACCGGAAAGACAAGGAGGACTACCTGGACAAGAAGGAAATCTTCCTCTCTGAAAAGTCCAAGGTGGAGAGTAAAAAGACTTCGCTATCAGAACGTTATAAACTTAAACGAAGAAAAGAAGAGGATGCCCTTGCCCGCGCCACGGAAACCCTTCAGGAACTGCGTGATGCCGTGAAGCATCTCCGGGAAGGCCTCTCGGAGGCGGAGAATTTTGAGCAAAGTAACGCCCTTCCTCTTCTCCCGGAGGGACGGGAGAAGAAGACGGACAAGACTTGCCGGCAGCTTATCGACACCATCCACCGGATCCTGAGCGAAAAACGGAATACGGAACAGGCATTTTATCAGAGCGTTAACGCCTTCACTTCCCACTTTAGCCCGGGGAATATCTTCGATTTCAAGACAGACAACCACTCTGACGAGGAGTACCGTGCCTTCGCCTCCTCGCTGGTGGAATTCATGGAGAGCGACAAGATAGAGGAATTCCGCAGCCGCACCAGCGGGCATTACACGGAACTGCTCCTTCGCATCTCCCACGAGATGGACGAGGTCTCCCGCAATTCCTCCGAGATTGCCGGCATCGTCAAGGACATCAACTACGACTTCAAGGAGAAAAACTTCATCGGTGCAGTGAAAAGTATTGAACTGCGCACCATCCCGTCGGCCGATAAAATGGTCACTCTGCTGGGCCATATCAAGGAATTTGCCGATGAACACGGCTACGACCTGGACCAGGTGAACCTCTTCTCCGGGGCTTCCCGGGACGAGTCCCGCAGTGCGGCTGTGGGGCATCTGCTTTCGCTGATGAAACTGCTCACCGGCGGCGAACACGCTTCGCGCAGCCGGCTCACCCTCAGCGACACCTTCCAACTCCAGTTCCGCATCACGGAGAACGACAACGACACCGGCTGGGTGGAGAAAATATCGTCCGTGGGCTCCGACGGCACGGATGTGCTGGTGAAGGCGATGGTTAACATTATGCTCATCAATGTGTTCAAGGAGCGTGTGAGCGGGCGGTTTTCGGATTTCCGAATCCACTGCGTGATGGATGAGATTGGCCGCCTTCATCCCCGGAATGTCCGCGGCATCCTGGATTTTGCCGGAGCGCGCAACATCTATCTGGTGAACGGCTCGCCTGTGCCGTACAATGTGGCCGATTATAAGCACACATATCTTTTGTCAAAGGACGGGACTCGCACAGTGATTCAGTCGCTTCTTAGCCGGAAGGAGGCGGCTGCAGAATGAGAGTGTCATTAATTAATGCCTTTGCGGCTTTGCGGCAGGGGGAGACGGTGCCATTCAGCCGTTTCCCATCTGATTGGACAGAAGAGATGCTCCTCGAAGGGGGCGTCGCTAGTATTGTCAGGGGCAGTAGGAAATCACTGAAAGTGGTTTCCAGGACGGCTTTTGACGTGTATTTAAGGAGTAAGGGCCTGCAGCCGGATATGCTTGAGGAAACGGCCGATTTATTTGCCTCGCCGCCTGCCTCCCGCGCGCAGCAGGTCCAGCTCCTCGGAGACTCCAAGGCGGTGGCCGTCCGCTCCTGCCCGGGCTTCCCGGTGAATGTAATCGGCCCGCTGAGCGTGCGCCTTGGGGAGCGGAAACTGCTGCTGTGCCCCTGCCCCGGGAGTTTCCTTTATATCAGTGACTTTTTGAACTTCCGAATCCCCTCAAACGCCATTGTGGTGGGTGTGGAGAATATGGAGAATTTCCGCCTCCCGGAGCGGCAGGGCGCCGTCTGGGATGAGATCCTGGACCAGGGTGACCTGGCTTCAGGACATCCCAAACCAGTACGTCCACTTCGGGGACTTCGACCTTGCGGGCATTAACATCTACCTCACGGAGTTCTACCCTCACCTTGGTCCAGAGCGCTCCGCCTTCTTTGTCCCGGCCGATATCGAGGAGCGCCTTGCCGCCTCCGGCAGCCGCGAGCGCTACAGCGCCCAGTTCGCCCGCTTTGGCCGTATGCCCCTCCCGGACCCCCGCGTGGAACCCCTTGTGCAACTGATCCACCGCCACCAGAAGGGGTATGATCAGGAAGGGTATGTGGAATAAGGGTGCCGCTGTGATGGTGGACACGGCAAGCACAGCACCATCGTGGAGCTAAATGCTTGATACACAGTGAGATACGCAAAAACGGTTAGGCTATTTAGCCTAACCGTTTTTGCATAAGTGACTGATAACCAGTAGGTTACCTCCACGGGCGGCTCGGCATATGGAGTCTCATAATCGGCGTTATTCAATTACGGCATCCCGATGATGCCCTTGATAAAGTCTATGGCGCGTTTGTTCAGGAGTCCATTAAGAGTCTTCTGCTCTTGTTTGGAAAGGTTGTTGTAAGCCTCGGACTGCTCTTTGAGGAAGTCTTCCAAGACGTCTTTGGCCAGGAGCCCGCTAACGCGGCCGAGGTCACGCGGGAATGTGACTTCGCCAATATGGCTTTTGACGTTGTCAAAGCGGGGTTCCGTGAAATAGTCATCGGCAAGGGTGAATAGGGCGGTGACTTCATCGGCAATTACGCGAGGCTGTTTAGGCTCGTGTCGCATGCCCTTTTTCTCCGCAAAACGGGCATTCTTGCTTTTGATGATGATACGCGAACCGTTGGGGATGTAAAGCGGTGTCTTGGGACGTATGACGATGCCTTCGCAGATGTTGTCATCGATAGCCGGCAGGCCAAAGTGCTCAAAAATCTTGCTGGGAAAGGCATTGGGATAGGCAAGGCACTCGTCGAGGGTGCCTTCGAAGAGGGTTTCTGCGAAGAAAATATCGGCCTCTTGGAAAATTGAGTTTGCGGTATCTACGTCCAGGTAGAAGGCGTCGTCCGGTGTATATGCATAGATGTCGAAGCCGTAGAAATCGTGCCCGGGGCAGTAGTAAACGCCCTTTTGAATAGCCGACATTGCTCCGATTCGCTTAACTTCCTTGTGCGGATATGCGCCTCCGAACAACTCCCCATAGACGATGATTGAGGTGAGTTCCGGGATGCGTTCTTTAAGTATTCCAAATACTTTAAATACGCGCTCGCGATAGCGATCCATCAACTCTTGCCATTGGTAAAAGTCTTCGTTGTAGGAGACCACGGCGGTGCGTTTTGCGAACTGGATATCCTTCCCGTCGCAGAGGAAACTGCAGTTAGAGCCGTGTACCTTTTCCTGTACCACAAATCTGGCGTCAAAGGGGGTATGGTTGCGGACCTTCTCCATGAAGGCGCTGTCGAAGTGGTTCTCGATGGAACTGTATTTTTTGAATGTCAGCATAGTGTTTTGTTTTTCTGCAAAGGTAGGGCGCCGGAATGCCGATTCCAAATCTTTGCAAAATATGCAAGGATTTGGAAATGAGCAGTTTATGTATAATAGAAAATATTCTGAGAATTGCAATTTTTTGCAAGGTTTGCAAAGAATTGCAAGGGCTGTAAAAGAAGTTTACCTTTGCGGAAAAAGTACTTCATCGAATGACGAGCCGATATACATATACGCCGGAGAGTTTGCTGGGAAGGGACGGAAAACTCAACCCCTTCAACTGTATCCACGCCATCTCCAAGATGCTGAAGGGCAAGGGCCTTACCAATCAAAGTATCAACAAGGCGCTGGATGCTATGAAGGCCCTGTCCCAGTGCACGGGTATGGAAGGGATGGAAGCATTGGCCTTCGTTCCTGTGTTTGAACGGGATCTTGCGGAAACGTCAACCGGAATAACGGATCTGGCCGATTATTTCAATTGCCCGGTGCTGGATGTAATGGGGTATTACTGTTTTTTGGCCGACCTGGAAAAGGGCGGCTACCTGACGCTGGAAAATGAGATGGTCTGGTCTCCTTTAAAGCGGCGGTACAGGGTGAATCCTACAGTACTGGAGGCCATCCTGCAAGGAAAAGAGATAAAGCAGAATCCGAAACCGGAGAAGCAGAAGGTCCTTGATCAGTGTGATTTCTGTGGCCTTGTCGCCAACATGGTCGATTCCAGGAAAAAGGAGGGTATGGATACGCAGGAACTCCTGGGAAATGTCCTGCAACTGGAAGAGGCGTTCTCGGCATTTGTTATGGTCAAGTCGTTGAGAGAAAAAGAGATAGGTATTGAGGACAGGACGTTATTTTATGTGGCCTGCAATGATTATACTTCTGGAGTAGACCGGGATACGGATCTCCTGGAAGTACTTCTGGATATCTTCGATTCTCCGGGGAAGCGGTTATCGGTTAGGAGTTCCATCATGCAACTGGAGAACCCGCTGCTAAAGGAAGGATGGGTAGAAGGTGTAGGGGAACATAGCGTTAAACTGACCAATGAAGGCGTCAGGCTTTTTCTTGGAGATGGGGCTCAGGCTTTCATAAAACCGATAGAAGGCCTCGACTGCTATGGCTTCGCATCGGCAGTCAACAAAATATATCGGGATGCTGATGAAGACAGGCCCGGATTCTCGGAGGAAATCAAGAAAAAGCTGTTCCGCCTGGAAATCGCAAATGCACGTCTTTCTTTTGTGGAAAAACTGGAGATGGATTATGACGATCTGGACCGTTTCCTCTTCTATATGGTTTGTTATGAATGTATGGAGGATGGCTCATTCGGGCTGTCAGATTTGTCCTGCATCTATCCGAAGGCACAATCGGTGAGAATGTCCCATATGTTCAAGGCAGAGGAACACCCGCTTCAGAAGGGCAAACTGGTAGAGTGCAGCAAGCAGGGCTTTTTTGATAATTCTGTACTCACGCTCACCGATAATGGCAAGCGTCTTTTCTTTGGCGATGATGCCCGGAATTTCATGGAAAAAGTGGGAGACAGGGACTACTTCCTTCCGGAAAAGATTGTGGAACGGAAACTCTATTTTGGATTGGAAATTCAGTCGCAACTTGACTTGTTAGAGAAAAGCCTTCAAGAAAGTAATTATGTGACGCTTTGTAAGCGCCTGGAAGAAAGGGGAATGCAAAGAGGGATAGCGGCTTTGCTCTATGGCCCGCCGGGAACGGGAAAAACGGAGAGCGTGATGCAGATAGCCCGCTCTACAGGCAGGGCCATCTATCACGTGGATATCAGTTCCACCAAGTCCTGCTGGTTTGGAGAAAGCGAAAAACTCATCAAAGCCGTTTTCAAAAAGTATGAAGATATTTGCGAGCACAGCGAACTGCGCCCTATTCTGCTTTTCAATGAGGCCGACGGTATCTTTTCCAAACGTAAGGACTCCGACTCCTCCAACGTGGCGCAAACGGAAAACACCATCCAGAATATCATCCTGGAAGAGATGGAGCGCCTGGACGGTATCCTCGTTGCTACCACCAATATGGCCGATAATCTGGATAGTGCATTTGAAAGGCGTTTCCTGTTCAAAATCAAATTTGACAAGCCCGCAATGGATGCCCGAAAACGAATCTGGCTGTCCAAGATGCCGTCACTTTCCGAAGAAGATGCTCAGGCGCTGGCTACAGACTTTTCTTTCAGCGGCGGTGAAATTGATAATATCATCCGCAAGGCAACCATCATGGAAGTTCTTGAAGGCAAGAGACCGGATCTTCATGACATAAAAAGGCTTTGCCGAGAAGAGAAGATGCACGGTGATAGGGCCCGGATAGGTTTCTCTTAATATCAGATAAAAACCTGATAATCGTAAAATATTATAGAAAATATTGATATTTGTTGTTTATCTAATAAAATATTGATATTTTTGCCGAAAGTAAGAGTATCTGGCATATGGTTGCTACAATTTCGGCGGACTTGGTTCGTTCTACCTCGCTGTCTACGCAGGATATGATGAAACTGCGTAGTAAGTTGGGGGATTTGTTTGAAGATTTTGAGAAGGAATACCCCGGTTTCTGGGCCAGGATTGTGCGTGGAGATAGCATTGAATGCTTTGTCCCGGAATATAGGTATTCTCTCCGTATTGCTATCTTGATTAAGTTGTTTGTGAAGGTGCTAGCCGCAGGATATGACTGTGACGAGCTTCTTCAGCGGCACGGAATCCGCTTCTCTATTGGCATAGCAGATATAAACTATGCCGATAAAGTGGACGATATCATAAATGGCAAAGCCATCAATATTTCCGGAAGGAACCTTGACAAAATCGGCAGAAAAGATTATCTTTACACTGCATTCGAGATGGACCGGGCCCCGTTGTCTTTAAGCAATTTGCTGGACTCATATGTGGCTATGACAGGGAATCTGGCCGACTCATATTCGGCAAAGCAGGCTCAGGTGGTTTTCTATAAATTGCTAGGCTTTAAAGAGATAGAAATTGCTGATCGCCTGGGAATATACCAGTCAGCTGTCAATACCCGTTCCAGCAGTGCCCAGTGGCGGCTGTTGAATGCGGCAATCGGAAATTTCGAGGAACTTGAGTTTTAAAGAGTATGTGGATTGAATTGTTCCTGAGTCTGTTACTGGCTCACGTAGTGGCAGACTTTGTGTTGCAAACCAGGAAGGGTTGCAGGGACAAGGTGGAAAGAAAGTGGCGTAGCCTATATCATTATAGTCACGCTTTGGTTGTGTTTGCGCTTTCTTGGCTGGTTGTCTGGGATGTGCAGTTTTGGTGGTGTGCTCTTGTTATTGCAGTAACACATTTCGCAATAGATATGTGGAAATCCTATCGTGAGGAGAATGTTGTTTGGTTTTCAGTAGACCAGTTTCTTCATGTCCTTGTTCTAGTTAGTGTGTCAATGTTTTGGAGTTGCAGGAACGTATGGAGCCTTCCGTTTGGAATAACCACAAGGATAGTGGCCGTTGCCGTGGCCGTTCTGATATGCTGGAAACCGGCCAACATATTCATTAAACTGATGCTCAGATACTACAGTGTGAATATGCCGGAGGATGATGCCAAAACAGGGTTTAATGCTGGAGCGCTAATTGGCAACCTTGAACGGTGGTTAATCCTTGCATTTGTGCTGATGCAGCACTATGAGGCTCTGGGCCTTCTGATTGCCGCTAAGTCCATCATACGCTTTGGAGATGCACAAACGCGGAAGTCCGAATATGTTCTTGCAGGCACCCTGCTGAGCATTTTCATTGCCCTTGTTACCGGACTGATGGTTGGGATGGCCTCTTGAACTGTTCCCAATCGCGTTTGATGATTTCTTCTGCATCATCAAGAAGATTCTTAATCTTTGAATCGTCTTTATATTTCGACATCGTCAGTTCGGCTCTTAGCTCCCGGACTCCTTTCAGAGACTTTTCGCAGGATTCCGCATCCACTAGCGTCTCTGCGCTGAAAAGGGATACTATTACAAAGTGAAGCATCCCCATCTCATCTAGTTTATCTATCAGGTTGTCATTCATTGTTTGTGTTGTATTTCTGACCGAAGTTTTTCTGCAAAGTTCGGTAGTTCTTCCGGTGCCGTCAAATCCTTGCAAACCTTGCAAAGATTTGGATGTTTGCAAAAGATTATTAATAGGAGAAAATGATTGATTTACAAATTGTTGCAAACCTTGCAAAGATTTGCAGAGGGGCGGAATTGGTCGTAAATTTGCGCTATGAACCAGATATACTTTACGGCCGATTTGCATTTTGGCCATCCAAATATTGTTAAGCACTCTATTAAAAGACCCTTCTCGGATCCTAAGGATATTGCCTGGCACGACGAATGGCTCCTTCAGTTGTGGAAATGCACTGTTGATAAACACGATACTGTTTACATCTTAGGGGATTTGACGTTCCTGAAGAGTGAAGATGCACGTCATCTTCTAGAAAAGTTGCCGGGTCAAAAGTTTTTGATAGAAGGCAACCACGACGGTTCTATTCAGGCTTATAAGAACTACTTCAAAGGAGTATACCAAATTAAAGAGATGACCTTCAAGCCTACCGTTGCTCCATTTCTAAAGGAGGACTTCAAAGTAGTTATGTGCCATTATCCAATGGTGACCTGGAATCACAAACCACACGGTTCGGTGATGCTGCATGGACATAGCCACGGCAAGTTGGATGAGTACAATGCCCAATCGATGGATCTTCGCTTTGATGTCGGAATAGACGGGGACTTGGCCAACCTACGTTTTTTGACGCTTGAGGATGTCTATAACGCTGCCACAGAGAAAATATCGCAACACAAGTGCAACTCTTTTGCTGAGTATGCAAGGAATAACTATCGGAGTGAGGTTAGGTAAAAACACTGTTATTTAAACGTTAAAGCCATAGGAGATATTAGCCATTATGAAAATACAATACGCATCGGATTTGCATCTGGAGTTTGCCGATAACCGCAATCTGCTGGAGCTGGGAGGAGGAATCAAGCCTGCTGGAGATATCCTGATTCTGGCGGGAGATATATCATATCTTGGGGATATGGAGATGATGAAGCGGCCGTTTTTCGATTGGTGCTCGGAGCACTTCCAGGAGACGTTCATAGTGCCTGGCAATCACGAGTTCTATGGCGGGTATGATATAGCTCAGACCATAGAGGATTATGAGTTCCAGTATCGGCCAAATGTGCGCTATCTCAATAACAAAAGTGTGGCGATGGGGGATGTGGAGTTATTTTTCACTACGCTGTGGACTCGGATTAATCCTGTATTTCTTTGGAAAGTCCAGCGGGGAATGAATGATTTCCGCTATGGCGTTCTGGATGGTAAACGCTTTTGTGCCAACGATGTGGATATACTGAACCGGCGTTGTGTAGACTGGTTGGGAACCGCTTTGGATGCATCATCGGCAAAAACCAAGATAGTCGTGACGCATCATTGCCCTACGGTTCGCGCCGCGTTCAACAGTTATTCAGGTGGCGTGCTGAATTCGGCCTTTCAGGTAGATATGGATAGCTTTATCCAGGAGCACGGGGCCGATTATTGGCTGTATGGACACACTCACTTTGCCGGAGGCAGCGGAACGGTCATCGGCCGCACAAAGCTGCTTTGTAACCAGATGGGCTATGTGTGCTACGGTGAGAACAGGGATTTTGTGGCCGATGCAGTGATTGACGTTTAGGCTGGACTTAGCGTTGCAAGGGTACGGTACCGGCCGTTGGCACATGGTCATCGGCCCTCTTGCTCAAATCCTGGTAATTCTGTACCTTTGGA
>OMQK01000036.1:0-2714 GCA_900313205.1 uncultured Bacteroidales bacterium
GAAGGGGAAGACGCTGTAGCGTTATGCGTGTAGCTGGCACGCAGGTTCAGGCGGTGGTTGGAGTTGATGATCCAGTCGAGTCTACCCATAATCTTATAGTCAGGCGTGCTGATGGAGTAACCCTGATAACGGCCAGGATTGTAACTATAAGTCTGGTTCAGATAATCGAGAACGCCGTCCATGAATTCCTGAGTGGGACGGACGACATCCGTATTAGGCTTGAAGTTAGGGTCGGCATTGACGCCAGTGGCGCTGCTCACCACCTTGCTGGAACCGGGAACTACGTCTGAGGAATACTCTGCATTCACGAAGAAGAAGAGTTTGTTCTTCACGATAGGGCCACCTACGGTAAAGCCGACGGTGTTGTCCAGGAAGGTATTTTTGGTGAGGTCCTGGCCTTCAAGCTTGAACCCACGAACCTTGTCTGAGGTATAGTAGTCATAAACTGAAGCGTGCCATACGTTGCTACCACTCTTGGTAACGGCGTTGATGGCGCCACCGGTGAAGCCGGAGTGACGGACGTCAAACGGGGTGATGTTCACGCTCATCTGCTCCAGGGCGTCAATGGAGATAGGAGAACCGCCGGCAGGCAGGTTTGAGCCGATACCAAAGGCGTTGTTGAAAGCAGCACCGTCAACGGTCACATAAGAGGAGCGGTAGTTACCGCCGCCTACTGCCAGACCGTTGGTTGTGGTGGAGGACTGGGGAGTGAGCTTCATCACATCATTGAGGCTACGGCTGATGGTAGGGAGACTCTGCATTGTACGCTGGCTCACGGAAGTACCGGCACCGCTGCGGTCGATGTTCATGTTGGAGTCGGTGCCATCGGCAACGAAAACAACAGCATCCAGGGAGAGGGATTCGTCCTCAAGGGCAGCATTGACGATGAGGGTCTCGCCCAGAGGTGCATAGAGATTCTGGTTCTCTACCTTGCGGTAGCCCAGCATTTCCACACTCACGGTGTAGGGACCGCCAGGGGTAATGCCGTTGATACGGTAGTTACCGTTGGCGTCAGTGACGGCGTAATAGGTGGAAGCGGTGGGCTGATAAACAGCAATCACAGCTGCACCTGCCACGTTACCATCAGCAGCGGAAACACGTCCACCGATGGATGCAGTTGTCACCTGAGCATAGGCGACAGTGCCCGCAATCAACGTAGTGAATGCGAGCAGAAGGCTTTTAAAAGCGTTTCTCATAAAAGGTTGAATAGAAATAAATATTGATAGGTTTAATTCCTTCTCACTAACCGGACACAAAGGTATAAAAAACTTTTGATATAAAAAACGGAACCTGTTAAAGATTCCGTTAATTATCCGTGCCGATTTCTACATGCCGAAGGCCTTCTTTACAGCGGGTACGCTATCCAGCAGTTCCCAGCCGAAGAACTGTACGATTTTCTCTTTGCCCTGAACCTTTACGGTTTTCTTGTAGGGCTTGCGTCCCATATGGCCATAGGCGGCCGTGGGGGCATAAATGGGGTTCTTGAGCTGGAACTTTTTAATGATGGAAGCGGGCCTCAAGTCAAAGATTTCCTGGACCTTGGCTGCAATCTCACCATCTGAAAGGCCATTGGAGGCTGTGCCGTAACTATCCACATAAACGCTCACGGGCTTTGCCACGCCAATTGCATATGCAAGCTGCACCAGGCATTCCGATGCCACTCCTGCGGCTACCAGGTTCTTGGCAATGTAACGTGCTGCATAGGCTGCGCTGCGGTCCACCTTTGAAGGGTCTTTTCCGGAGAATGCTCCGCCGCCATGGGCGCCCTTGCCTCCGTAGGTGTCCACGATGATTTTCCTGCCGGTAAGGCCGGTGTCCCCGTGGGGACCGCCGATCACGAACTTCCCGGTGGGATTCACGTGAAGGATGTAGTCATGGATGAGGGCAGCGGTTTCCTTGGAAAGGGCCTTTTTGAGGCGGGGGATGAGAATCTTTTCAACATCCTCCCGGATCTTTGCCTGCATCGCGGCGTCCACCTTGGTGTGGCCGTACTGTGCAACGGCGTCGTCGTAGGACATCTTGCCAAGGGTTTTGGGCACGAATTCGTCGTGCTGGGTACTGAGAACAATGGTGTGGACCTTAACGGGTGCGTGGGTCTCACCATCATACTCAATTGTGAACTGGCTCTTGGCATCCGGCCTCAGGTAAGGCATGAGCGTGGGCTCATTGTGGCGGATGTCGGAGAGAATTTCAAGGATTTTGTGGCTTAAGTAGAGCGGGAGGGGCATATAGTCCTCCGTATCACGGCAGGCGTATCCAAACATCATTCCCTGGTCACCTGCGCCCTGGTCCTCGCCGTGCTTGCGTTCAACGCCGCGGTTGATGTCCGGGCTTTGCTCGTGGAGCGCGCTGAGGACGCCGCAACTGGAGGCGTCGAACATGTATTCGGCCTTGGTGTAGCCTATTTTGCGAATGGTGCTTCGGACGGTGTTCTGGATGTCTACGTAGGCTTCGGCCTTCACTTCACCCATTACAACCACCATACCGGTAGAGCAGAAGGTCTCGCAGGCCACTTTGGCCTCCGGGTCCTGCATTAAAAACTGATCAAGGATGGCGTCAGATATCTGGTCCGCCACTTTGTCGGGGTGTCCCTCGGACACACTCTCCGACGTGAAGAGGTAATTTTTTAGCATTTTTTCAGTTCACGGTGGTTGCAAGTCATTATAAATCTATCCACCGTTGGGGACGCAAAGGTACGGATTATTTTTGGGATT
>OMQK01000036.1:2738-14352 GCA_900313205.1 uncultured Bacteroidales bacterium
TTCGTCGTGGATGGCGGTCATGATGGCGGTGATGGCGGCCTCGGAGACCCCAAGGGCTGCTGCGCGCTCCACCATATCGGCCAGGAGCTGCTCCCATCGGCCTGCCTGGATGATGGCAACGTTGTGGCTGCGCTTGTACTCACCTATGGCTTTTGAAACCTCATTACGGTCCTTCAGTAGCTCCAGGAGTTTGTCGTCAATCACGTCGATGCGGGCACGGAGGGCCTCTATTCCGTCACGGTAGGCTGTGTTGTCCGATGTATTTTCCCTAATCACCAGGCTCTCAAGAAGGGTCTGGAGGTCCTTGGGGGTGAGTTGCTGCTTGGCGTCTGACATGGCGCAGGCAGGGTTGCAGTGGCTTTCCACCATAAGGCCGTCAAGGCCAAGGTCCATGGCCCTCTGGGACAGTTCGTGGAGGTACTTACGGTCTCCTGCCATATGGGAAGGATCGGCAAAAAACGCCATCTGGGGATAGCGGGAGCGCATTTCAATGGCAAGCTTCCAGCCCGGATCATTGCGGTAAGGGATGGGGGCCGATGTTGAGAACCCGCGGTGGATCACTCCCAGTTTCCTGAGCCCAGCCCGGTTCAGGCGCTCCAGAGCTCCGATCCAAAGGTCTATGTCCGGATTCACGGGATTCTTCACCAGGACGGGGATGTCCGTTCCCTCAAGGGCATCGGCAATCTCCTGCATGAGGAAGGGGTTGGCGCTGGTGCGGGCGCCTATCCACACTATGTCCACACCGTATTTGATGCACTCCAGGACATGCTTTTCACTGGCAACCTCAGTGCACACCTTCATGCCGTAGGTTTCCTTCACTTTCCTCAGCCACTTGAGGCCGGGGGTACCCACACCCTCGAAAGAGCCCGGGTGCGTACGCGGCTTCCATATGCCTGCACGGTAAACGTGAATGCCAAAGGCGTTAAGGCCTGCGGCTGTTTCCATCACCTGCTCCTCTGATTCCGCACTGCAGGGGCCTGCAATGCACATGGGCCTGGGAAGCGTGAAGAATCCCCACTCTGTTCCCGGTATAATATCTAACGTATGGCTCATCGAATAATGCGTTTAATCTTGTTGGCGTCTTCAATCAGTTTCCGGAGGGCATCTTCGTCGTAGGAAGCAACCGCATCACGGAACTGCTGCATCTTTTCAATATAGGTATCCATCACCTGGAGCACGTTGTTATGGTTCTGGGTGAGGATGGGGATCCACATGTCGGCATTGGACTTTGCAAGGCGCACGGTAGATGAAAAACCGCCGGAGGCAAGGTCGAAGATATGTTTCTCGTCCTTCTCCTTGTCAAGCACGGTGAGGGCAAGGGCGAAGGAAGTGACATGGGAGATGTGGGACACGTAGGCCGTGTGGACATCGTGGCTTGAGGAACTCATGAAGATGGGTCTCATGTTGAGGCAGGAATAGAGTTCAAGGATGTCCTGAACCGCCCATGGGGCCGATTCCTCCTGGTCCGCAAATATGCACGCCCTTCCGTCAAAAAGGCCCGGCTGAGCCGCCCACGGGCCGCTGTACTCCGTTCCCGCCATGGGATGCGTGCACACAAACTGCTTCCTTGCGGGGTGATACTTCACCGCGGCGCAGATGTGCTCCTTGGTGGAGCATACGTCTATGACAATCTTCTGAGATGGCCGATCGGGGTCGGCCATGACGTCATGCCCTAACCGTCCCCCTCCGTCATGCCCGGCTTGACCGGGCATCTCCTTGATGCGGTCAAGGATTTCCGGGAGCATCTTAACGGCGGCGCCGACGGGAACGGCAACCACAATTATGTCGGAGCGGTCCACGCAGTCTTCAAGGGACACCATTTCATCGGCCAGGCCGATTGTCATAGCCGCCTGTGCCGCCACTTTATCGGCCTCAACGCCAAGGACCTTGCCTGCAAAGCCCCTCTTTTTGAGGTCTATTGCCATGGACCCGCCAATCAGGCCCAGGCCTATTATTCCTACTGTCCGCATACTGTCTTAATCTTTGTTAACGCCTTCTCCAGCGTGGGAATGTTGGCGCAGAGGGATATCCTGAGATAGTTTGCGCCGTTACTGCCAAAGATGAAACCGGGGGTGAGGAACACGCCGGCCTCATAGAGGAACTTGTCACTGAGTTCCTGTGCCGTGCCATACGGGACCCGGCCCCAGACGTAGAGGCCGCCCGCAGCGGAGTCATATGTGCAGCCGATGGTATCCATGATGCGGCAAGCAATCTCACGGCGCCTGCGGTATTCCGCATTGAGACCCTCATACCACTCAGGACCGGAATTGAGGGCCGCCACGGCTGCTTCCTGGATGCCGCGGAACATACCTGAATCCATCTGTGACTTCACCTTCAGGACTTCCTTTATGACGGAGGCCTCCCCTACCAGCATACCAACACGCCATCCGGCCATGTTGTGGCTCTTGGAAAGGGAATTGAGTTCCATGCAGCACTCACGGGCGCCGGGGATGGAGAGGATACTCTGGGGCTTATTTAGTATGAAGCCGTAAGGGTTGTCGTTGATAAGGAGGATGGAGTGCCTGCGGGCAAAATCCACCAGCTTTTCAAACACGTCCCTGCGGGCAGGGGCTCCTGTGGGCATATTGGGATAGTTGGCCCACATGAGTTTGACTCCGGTGAGGTCCATGGACTCCAACTGCTCAAAGTCCGGGTACCAGCCATCGGCCTCCAGAAGGTCATAATTCAGAACCTCGGCCTCGCACATCTTTGTTGCCGATGTATATGTGGGATATCCAGGATTGGGCACCAGAACCTTGTCACCCTTGTTAAGGAAGGTAAGGGAAAGGAGGAGGATGCCCTCCTTGGAGCCAGTGAGGGGCTGGATTTCAGAGGCGGGGTCAAGCTCCACGCCGTACCATCTGTCATACCAACCGGCAATAGCGTGCCTTAGTTCAGGGATGCCGGTATAGCTCTGGTAGCCATGGCTTCCGGGCTTCCTGGCACATTCCACCATAGCCTCAACGGCCTCCTCTGAAGGAGCGCCGTCAGGGGAGCCTATCCCAAGGTTGATTATGGGATCTCCGGGACGGGACGCGTTGAGCCCGGCAATTTCCTTGTTCTTTATTGAGAAGTAGTATTCTTTGACAGAAAAGGTTCTGTCGGCAGGTTTCACAATCATAATGCTGCAGTGTATTCTCCAAGTATCTGGAGGTCCTCGATGAGCGGTTTCACGGCCTGGAGGGCCTGGAGATACCGCTGATAATGTTCAAACTTTATATCGGCATAGAAGAAATACTGCCACTCCTTTCCAGGGATGGGAAGGGACTGGATACGGGTGAGGTTCATGTCGTAGAAACTCAGGATGGTGAGAATCTGCGCCAGGGAACCCGGCTTATGCGGCAGCGTGAAGCATAGAAGGGCCTTGTTTATCCGGTCCTGAGGCACTTCCATGGAATCATCTATCACCAGGAAACGGGTGAAGTTCTGTTTGTTGGTCTCTATCCCCGGGGCAAGAATCTCAAGACCGTAAAGGCTTGCGGCTAGTTCTCCGGCCACGGCGCCAACGCCCTTTTCTCCGCTGCGGGCAAGTTCCGCGGCGCTTTTGGCGGTATCTTCACTCTCTGTCAGGCGTATCCAGGGGGCGTTTTTCTCAAACCACGGGCGCGTCTGGTTTATTGCCATATAGTGCGTGCGGACCTCCTTTATATCCTCCAGTTTCTGGCCGGGGACGGCCATAAGATTCTGGCCGATTCTGATATAGACCTCCCCTTTGACGGCACGCCCGGACTTACGGAGGAGCTCAAAATTATGGAGAAGACCGCCGGAGACGGTGTTCTCTATTGCCATCACTATGGAACTGGCCTTAACCCTGAAAAGGTCCTCGAAGGTGTCGCACTCCACAATGCCGATGTTAGACCCCCGGTCGGGGCCGGGGGTGACGTCGCTCCCGTCATGCCCGGCGTGACCGGGCATCTCATAAAACAAACGGGCTGCTTGTTCATGGAAGCAGCCCTTATATCCTTGGATGGCGACGGTCTTCATTAAACGGTAAGTATGTCTTTCTCTTTGGCGGCGATAACCTCATCCACCTTCTTGACCCACTTGTCTGTGATCTTCTGGAGCTCTTCCTCTCCCTCTTTCTCTCCGTCCTCAGACAGGCCATCATTCTTCTGGGCCTTCTTGAGGAGGTCTATGCCGTCACGGCGGACGTTACGGATGGTAACCTTTGTGGTTTCTCCCTGGGCCTTTGCCTTCTTGATGAGTTCCTTACGGCGCTCCTCTGTGAGCGGGGGAACCATGCAGCGGATAATCTCACCGTTGTTTGAAGGGGTGAGGCCTACGTTTGCGTCCAGGATGGCCTTCTCAATTTTGCCAATCATGGAGCGCTCCCAGGGCTGTATGGCGATGGTTTTGGCGTCAGGGGTGGTGACGGAAGCAACCTGGTTGAGGGGAGTAGCGGTGCCGTAATAATCCACCATAACGGGGTTGAGGATTGCCGGGGAGGCCTTGCCTACACGGTAATTCTTGAGGTCTTCTTCAAGATAATCAACTGCATCCTGCATCTTTACGGACATTGCGTCCACAATTTCCTTTGCCTTGGGTAACATAGTTTTCTGTTTTATGAATTGTGCAAATATAGCACTTTTTTTACTATTTTTGTCAAAATGCAACTGTCTATGCTTAAAAGAATAAGAATAGGGGCAGCCGTAGTGTTCTGGCTTGGAATCACCCTGCTGTTTCTGGATTTCACAGGTGTCCTTCACGGATACCTTGGCTGGATGGCAAAGATCCAGTTTCTGCCGGCAGTCCTGGCGCTAAACGTTGGGGTAATTGCAGCCCTGGTGCTCCTCACCCTTGTTTTCGGCCGGGCATACTGCTCCGTAATATGCCCTCTTGGCGTATTCCAGGACGGCATCTCCTGGCTTGGCACCAGAAAGTCCAAGGCCCCGTACAAATATAAGAAGGAGATCAAATGGCTGCGCTATGGGATATGGGTGGCATATGTTGCCTGCCTTGTTGCAGGGGTTCAGGTGGTTGTGAGCCTCCTTGCCCCATACGGAGCATACAGCCGCATTATCAGCAGCATAAAGCACCCCGTAGCAGGACCCACCATAATCATTGCCGCAGTTACGCTGATAGTAGTGGTGGCCTTGTCCCTTAAAGGCGGCCGCACCTACTGCAACAGCATCTGTCCCGTTGGAACAACCCTCAGCTTCTTCTCCCGCTTTGCAATGTTCCGCCCGGTGATTGAGGCCGATAAATGCAAGCACTGCAAGGCCTGCGAGCACGCCTGCAAGGCCCAGTGCATTGCAATAAGCAAAGATGAGCAGAAAATTGACTACTCCCGCTGCGTAGACTGCTTCAACTGCCTGGAAACGTGCAAGTTTGGGGCGCTGAGCTATAAGTTTGCCTGGAAAAAGGAGATTCCCGGTCAAGCCGGGAATGACGGAGCGCAAGCCGGGAGTGCCGTCATGCCCGACACCGATCGGGCATCCCGCCGCGCATTCATGGCCGGGACGGCCGTTGCCGTTGGCGCCGCCGCGCTGAAGGGCGTTGAGGCAAGGGCGCAGGAAGCCGCCAAGAAAGTTGACGGCGGTTATGCCGATGTCCTTCCAAAACAGGCTCTGGACCGTGAAATCCCCATCACCCCTCCGGGCTCAAAGAGCGTAAAGGACTTCTACAGGCACTGCATAGCCTGCCAGCTCTGTGTTGTGGAATGCCCCAATAACGTCCTTCGGCCATCATCTGACCCTGAGCGCCTCATGCAGCCGGAGATGGGCTATGAGAACGGCTTCTGCCGCCCTGAATGCACCCGTTGCTCAGAGGTTTGCCCCGCAGGAGCCATTGTGAAGATAACAAGGGAAGAAAAGACTCAGTACCATATCGGCACCGCACACGTGGACCTTGGGGCCTGCATCAGCGCAACCGGCAAAACCCACTGCGGAAAATGCGCTTCCAAATGCCCCGTAGGCGCCATCCATATGGTAAAGACGGAAACCGGCATGGCCCCTGCCGTCAATGAAGAAGTATGCATAGGCTGCGGTGCCTGCGAGCAGTACTGCCCAGTAAGGCCCATAAGCGCAATAACTGTTAACGGTAAATACAATCACGTATGAACAGGAGAGACTTTTTGAAAACAAGCGGCGCTGCTGCCCTTGCCGCCGCCTGCGCCCCCAGGAAAAAGATTGCCGGTCAAGCCGGCAATGACGGGGAAGAGCAGATGATTTACCGTGAGAATCCTGGGAACGGAGACCGCGTGTCCCTTCTTGGATTCGGCTGCATGCGCTGGCCCATGATAAAGGGTCCTGACGGCAAGGACATCATAGACCAGGAGGCCGTGAATGAGATGGTAGATTACGCCATAGAGCATGGCGTCAATTACTTTGACACCTCCCCCGCATACCTCCAGGGCCTCAGCGAGGACGCAGCAGGGAAGGCCCTCTCCCGCCATCCCCGGGAGAGCTACTACATTGCCACCAAGCTCTCAAACTTCGGAAATGCATCGGCCCAGGCTTCAATAGAGATGTATCACCGCTCCTTTGAGCAGCTGCGCACAGAGTACTTTGACTATTACCTGCTGCATTCAATCGGCCGCGGAGGAAAGGACGCCTTCAACAGGCGATATATGGAAAACGGCATGGTTCCGTTCCTTCTCAAGGAAAAGGAAGCCGGCCGCATCCGCAACCTTGGGTTCTCCTTCCACGGATCTCAGCAGGAGTTCGACTACTTCATGGAACTTGAGGACAGCGGGGAGATGCACTGGGACTTCTGCCAGATAGAGATGAACTACATTGACTGGCGCCACGCCGACGGCGTCAGAAACGCCAACGCTGAGTACCTCTACGCAGAGCTTGACAAGCGAGGCATTCCCATCGTTATCATGGAGCCTCTCCTTGGAGGCCGATTAGCCAATGTCCCGGAGGGCATTTCCCGCCAGCTTAAGGAAAGGGAGCCGGAAAAGAGCATCGCATCCTGGGCGTTCCGCTTCTGCGGCACCTTCCCCCGCGTACTGTGCATACTCTCCGGCATGACTTCCATGGACCCCCTGCTGGATAACATCAACACCTTCGGCCACTTCAAGCCCCTCACTGATGAAGAGCTTGCCTTCATGGAAAGGATGGCCGTCCAGATGAAGGAGTATCCGCTTGTGAACTGCACGGACTGCAAATACTGCATGCCCTGCCCCTGGGGCATTGACATCCCCGGCGTATTCCAGCACTACAACCGCTCCATCACGGAGGGCACCTTTGCCCAGAGCCGTGACCAGAAGGATTACGCAAAGCTCAAGAAGGCATATCTCAGAAGCTATGACAAGGCGGTTGCCACGGTACGTCAGGCCGACCGCTGCATCCACTGCAAAGAATGCCTGCCGCGCTGCCCCCAGAGTATATCAATACCGCGCGAACTTGAAAGGATCGCGCGGTACGTTGAGTCTCTCAAACAGGATACTCTCTAGTATTTTACAAACTTCACCGTGGTGCTCTTACCGCCGTATTTCACTATGGCGGTATACCTTCCCGGCGCCAGTGAAGAAACGTCCAGAAGCACAGGGGAGAATATGCTTGCGGAAAATAACTGTTTAAGCACCTGGGCACCGGCGGCGTTGTACACAATCACATCCACGGAGGCCGGATTGGGCAGGTCAATGTTCAACTTAAGGACATCTGTAACCTGGTAACTGTCTACGGTTACCGGCTGCTGGGCATTTGCAAAGGCAATCTTGAAGGATACATCTGCCATTGCTCCCAATCCATCCTCGGCGGTGATTGTAATGGTTGTTACGCCATAGGACTTGGGTATAATCACAGTGTTGTCTCCGCTTACAGAAGCCGTAGCTTTTGATGAATCTCCAACGGAAACGCTGTAATGAAGTGTTTCCCCGTCAACGTCCGTAAAGTGCTCACCGTTATTGATGATGACCTCCCTCAGACCATACTGAGACATATCGGCAATATATTTCACCACCGTAGGGGCGTGATTGGGCAAAATGGTATAGTTCACCACCGCCGTGGCCGATTTTGCCTGGACAGTATTGAAAGACGGGATATCCGTGACCTGCATAACAGCCGTGTATGTGCCGGGGGCCGCCTTGGCTGCAGATATCCTGATGGTCTTTGTGGCCGAATCATACGATACTGCCGAAGAACCCGGATCCTTGAGGGAGAATTCAATCTGGTCACCGTCGGGATCCAATCCGCTCACGGAAACAACAGCGCTCTCATGAGCCTTAAGGGTGACTGCGGAAGGACTGACCTGGATAGACGGAGCCCGGTTGTCCTTGATCACATAGCTAAGTGATGCCTGGGCCGATTCTCCGGACGGATCCTGGACTGTGAACGTAGCGGTGTAATTGCCGGGCACTTCCTTGAAACCATCAACTGTGGCTTTCCCCGTTTGGGAATTATAGCTTAGGGCCTTTGAACCGGGGTCGCAGGTTACCGTTAGCTTATCACTGTCAGGGTCAGAAACATTGACCGTCACTATCCTTGCGCCCTCGTTGTAGTACAATTCCATAGACGTCTGAGAGAGCGAAATCACGGGAGCGTGGTTTTCTGCGGGATCGGGGTCCGGATCCGGGTCTGGATCTGGATCAGGGTCCGGATCTGGATCACTGCCCGGCGTTCCGTATTTCTCAATGCCGTACTCGAAGGACGCAAGCGCGTTAATCTTCTTACCCACCGGTTTATTTCCGCCGATAGTAGCTCCAAGTCCTCCAAAAAGGATATCCTTGGCTTTATCGGCCGTAAACCCATCACCGCCAAAATAAGAGACGATGAGCGCCGCAACGCCGCTGGCATGGGGGCAGGCCATGGATGTACCCATCCAGTCGGTGCCGCCATAACCGGTACTGCTGATGCCGGATTTCTTGGGCAGCGTGCTCCATATGGCCGAGGTGGAGGAAGATCCGCCACCGGGAGCTGCAATATCGACCCAATTCCCGTAATTGGAGAAATAGGACGCCGCTCCATTATTATCGAAGGAACCAACGGCAATTACTGGCTCATATACCCCGTACGGATCCCAGTCCACTCCAAGGTCACCCTCGTTACCTGCGGCAAAAAGCACCAGGCCGCCCTTCATGGGAGAATCCGCGCGCTGGTTTCCCTGGGCATCGCAACCGGCATACTCAATGAAATAGTCTACGGCGGCCTTTATCTCAGGGAAATCGTCCATGTCCAATGACTTTAGATAGGCAAGCTCCGCCCCGGACACATAGCCATCTTCATCATCGCCAAGAATTCCATCGGCATAAAGGCCCCAACTGTTCTGGCTGATGACAGCGCCTCTGTCGGCACCTTCCTTGATAGCCCTGGCGGTCTTATCGTCATCGGCCGAGCTATACCCTGAGAAAATGGCGTGTGACAACAGTTTTACGCCGGGTATGCCCTGCGCATAGTCTCCTCCGGCTATGCCGGCAACTCCTTTGCCGTTGTTACTCACGGCGGCAATTGTTCCGGCAACGTGGGTGCCGTGTCCCACATCTCCGGTGCGGATGGACAGATCCCAACTGGACCTTGCATAATTATATCCAGTATGTCCGGAATCCTTCCAAAGATTGCCTTGAAGGTCTTCGTGGGTGGCGTCCACGGGCTCATCCACAACGCAGACAATCACTTTGTCGCTGCCGGTTGTGTAGTTCTCCCAGACCCCAGCCACATTGATATCGTTCCCGGGCTTACTGGCGTTGTAATAATGCCACTGGCTGGAAAATTTAGGGTCATTGGGATATGCACGCTTCCTTATTTTCCACACGGGATGGGCCGATATAACTCCTGGCATTGACTGGAATGAGGCCGATGCCTTTGTGGCGGGAACATCCGAGGAAAAAGTAACCTTATAGAAGCGATGCAGACCCATTTTGCGGCTGCGGGCCTCATATTCTCCGGCATCAGGGAATACACGTTCAATACTGCTTATGCCCAGTTCTTCAAGAAGGCCGCTCATCCCGGGAGCCTTGGTGGGGACCACTTCCCCTGCCGCAATTGCTTCTTCCACCATTTGGGCAAGGGCATCGTCAAACTGGACTGATACCTGGCCGGAAACGGTGGGCGAGTTTTCCATAGAAGCCACAGGCTCCGTTTTTGCCGGAGCCTGTGAGTCGTTAGGTTCTTGTACCTGGCAGGCCACAGCCAAAACTGCGGCCCAGAGGTACTTAGCGAAGTTTCTTATAGCCATAGCGTGCTTCTTCGGCAAGCTCGATCTCAATGCGCATGAGACGGTTGTACTTGGCGATACGGTCTGTACGGCTGAGGGAACCGGTCTTGATCTGGCCGCTGTTGGTAGCAACTGCGATATCTGCGATGGTGGTATCCTCAGTTTCGCCGGAGCGGTGGCTGGTAACGGTGGTGTAACCGTGACGGTGAGCCATCTCAATGGCGTCAAGGGTCTCTGTGAGGGAGCCGATCTGGTTCACCTTGATAAGGATGGAGTTACCTGCACCCATCTCGATACCCTTCTGGAGGTACTTCACGTTGGTAACGAAGAGGTCGTCGCCAACAAGCTGGCACTTGTCGCCGATAGCCTTGGTGAGCTTCACCCAGCCTTCCCAGTCTTCCTCTGAAAGACCGTCCTCGATGGAGTCGATAGGATACTTGGAGATGAGCTGCTTGAGGTAATTGATCTGCTGGTCTGTGGACAGCTTGCGGCCGCGAGGATCCTTCTTCTTGCCGTCCTTGAGCTGCTTGTAGTCGTAGAAGAACTTGCCGTCCTCCTTGAAGCAGAACTCTGAAGCGGCGCAGTCCATGGCGATGGTAACGTCCTTACCGGGAACGTAACCGGCGCCTTCGATAGCTGCGATGATGCAGTCAAGGGCGTCGTTGATGCCCTTCAGTGCGGGAGCGAAACCACCCTCGTCACCAACTGCGGTGGAAAGGCCACGGCCCTTGAGAACCTTCTGGAGAGCGTGGAAGACCTCTGCGCCCATGCGTACTGCCTCGGCCTCGTTCTGAGCGCCGATAGGACGGATCATGAACTCCTGGAATGCGATAGGAGCATCTGAGTGTGCACCACCGTTGATGATGTTCATCATGGGAACGGGGAGAACATAGGCGTTGGTGCCGCCAAGATAGCGGTAAAGAGGAAGGCCGAGCTCTGCTGCTGCAGCCTTTGCAACTGCCAGGGATACGCCAAGGATAGCGTTTGCACCGAGCTTTGACTTGGTAGGAGTGCCGTCCAGTTCGATCATGGCTTTGTCGATAGCCCTCTGCTGGGTAGCGTCCATGCCGATGATTTCGGGAGCGATAACCTTGTTCACATTGTCAACAGCCTTGAGAACACCCTTACCGCCATAACGCTTTTTGTCTCCGTCACGGAGCTCAAGGGCCTCGTTCTCACCGGTGGAAGCACCTGAAGGAACAGCTGCTACGCCAACAAAACCGGAATCAAGGGTAACTTCTACTTCGATGGTAGGATTTCCGCGTGAATCAAGGATCTCTCTACCGAAAACTTGTACGATCTGCATAATTTTATAAGAAATTTAAAGGTATTGTCTATTAAATCGTACAAATATACGCATTTTCACACAAAAAAGAAAACAAAAAGGCCTTGGCATCTTTCGATGTCAAGGCCTTCGAAAAACCGCAGCGACTTACTCTCCCAACTGGTAGGTCAGTACCATCAGCGCGACTGAGCTTAACTTCTCTGTTCGGAATGGGAAGAGGTGGTTCCTCAG
>OMQK01000181.1 GCA_900313205.1 uncultured Bacteroidales bacterium
ATATATATTTTATCCATCTCAACCACCTTTCCGGCGGCGTTAGTGGTCCAGTGTCCCCATTCGTCACCGTGCTTCACAATCTCTATGACGGAGCCGTCGGGCTGGGTGTAGCGGATTTTCCCGGGCTTGGCAGGAACGGCAAAAAGGGAGAGGCTGCAAAGAAGCAGCGCAGCAATAACTGATATCTTTTTCATAGTCACTTACTTCTTTACAATAAAACCTTTACCATTGCTATCACCTATCCAAATCATGTCTTCTGTGATTTTAAGAACTTCCATGGTGTACTGCTTGGAGAGCACGGATGTAGCGGCCTTCTTCCATTCCACGCCCACGGTAAGCTGCTGCCCTACCTGAGAAGAGGTATCAATTCCGGAAAGGACAAGTTGTTCCTTTGCATCCGGATCAAGAAGGATGAACTCCAGGGTATTGTTCTCATACAGACGCACGTACTGGTCTGTTCCGGGCGTATAAATACGGGTTTTGGAGCCAAGATAAATACCCGGTTCATTGTACTGAGTCACATAGGAAGGCTCTCCGGAGCCTGTCTCCCTGCGGTAGATCTTAACCTTCTCCACAGAAGTGGTGGTTTTGTAGCAACTGAAGCGCGTAGCGTTACTGGCGCCATTATGGCACAGCATAGGGCTTTCACCTGCCGATGCCAGTATGGTGGCCACATAATTGGATGCCACGGAGATACTCCAGGTGGAATACTGGTCTGTGGAAGTCACAGTCTTGAGGTAATTTCCGGTAGAAAGGGCCGAGAGGTAACCGCCCTCTACGGCAAGTTTCCATTCCCCTTCCTCTCCCTCAAGCGTAACCACTGCCGCTCCTTCCGGAACTTCAGAAATAACGCCGTCCTGCACTGTTACGGAGACACGGCTCCTGTAAGGCTTGGAACTTGTTCCCGCCTGGGCGCCCATTGTGTACTGTCCGTCAATGCTCACAATGAGGAGTTGATCTCCCTCAAGCAGTTCACTTGCATCTTCAAGCAGCACGAAGTCCTGAGAAACGGGGACTACGCCGCCCTGTGAAGGCTGATCCACCGTCACAGTCTGGGAAATGTCTTCAAAGGAGAAAGTAACATGGCCGGAACGGGCATTGCCGGTGGCATTGGCCTCATAGGTTATTGTGAAAACCTTCTCCGTGAGGGCCTTGGTGGGAGGATTCACCTGCAGCCAGTCTTGATCTGTCTGGGCCGATACCGTAACGTTTGCGCTGAGCACAAAGTCCAGGGAACCGCCGGCAGAATCGGCCTCCACCGTTGAAGCGGAAAGCACAATGGCATCCTTCTGGGCCTGGGTTATGGTGAGGCTGTGGTTTTTGTATTCTCCTGGAGCACCAGCTGGTTCCCCTGGAGGGAAATCCAGGACTGGGCGGCGGAAGGAATGACCACGGAGGAGGCATCGGCGGGAAGGTCCAGAGTGCCACTGGCCGATGTCACGGATTCAGACTCATATACGGTGTCGTCTTCGGGAGTGGAAAAACCAACATATAGGACCTTTACAAAGCAGCTGCCGTCATCTCCTGTGACTATGAGGAGCACTTTTGCGGGAGATGAGTTCTCCGGGCGGCCTATTGTAAGGGTTCCCTTGTTGTCCTGGGGCTTGGAGAAAGAAACCGTCCAGCCCTGGGGCTCATATGATTCAAGGGTGTAGGTGAGGTTTGCGGGGGCCTTCACTTCATAGGGGGCACCTGCTTCCTCCCCTTCTTCCAGTGCACGGAATACGGTATCGTCTACCAGGATTTGCAGTTTTACTGCTCCGGCACTTGCAAAAGGAACCTCAATGGTTGTGCCGTCAGAAAGGGTGAATATCACTATGCCTTCCTTGGTTGTGGTGTCAATGCCGGCAATGGGGCACTGTACGGTGGTGACTGCGTCTCCGGCAAGGATCCACTCACCGTCTCCCAGGCGGTAGTACCATTTGCCGTTCTCCACCTTGATTTCAGGCGTGAGACCATCGGCACCGTCCTTACCGTCTAGGCCATCCTGGCCGTCTACACCGTCTTTGCCATCGGCACCATCCTTGCCGTCCACGCCGCTGGCGCGAACCTTCTGGCCATCCTGCATCATCCACTCACCGTCTATGGTCCAGTAATAGAGACCGTCTGTGTCCTTCTTCACGCTAATCTGGGGAGAATGGGCATCTGAGCCGTTCCTGACAATCTTTTCTACGGTTTTTCCGTCAGAATCCACAAGCACAAGAGAGTAACCGCTGCCATCCTCAAGGTCTGAGACGCTTTGGACAAAATACTTTCCGCTAAGCAGTTGACGGATAAGCCCTACCTGACTGTTCAGTTCATTCACCTGGTTCTGGAGGGCCTCAAGCTTGCTCTCCACTGCGGAGAGACGGTCCTCATACTCCTGCACTTGACCGCAGCCGGACATTAGAAACGCTAGCGCAAGACCGGCGGCAAATAGTAGTTTTTTCATCTTAAGTAACTAAGTATTAATTGTTTTCATCTTTTTTCCACTCAAAAGAATAGAGCAAAGACTCCACCTGACGGAGGTACTGACGCTTGTCATATCTGGGGGCATAGACAAAGGCCTCCAGGACTATAATATCCTTTCCGTCAGGGCTGTAGAAAGAGTGGGACACGAACGGGCCGCCCATGAAGTCTCCGTGCACTTCCCAGAAGCCGCGGGTTTCCACAAATGCCCTACCCTTGTAACTGAGGGAGCGGCATACCGGTTCCTGAGCCGTGGAAGTGGTCATATATGAGCCGTCAAACATTCCGGGGACGTTTGCCTGCATGATCTCATTGCGTTTTGAGATGATATTCTGGAGAGAGAATACATCGTCTCCTGAAACGGGATACTTGTAGATGAGGACAGTCTGGTTGGTGTACTGCTTTTCATCGGCAATCCATACAAAATCATCAGTGACCTTGCGGCAGCGGTAGCCGGAAGGGAAATGCAGGATGCCGCCCGTGACAGAGGCCACAGGGTCCTGCAGGGCGCGTTCCTCATAGAGTTTGGCATTGGCGATGACACGGTCACGCTCCGCCTGCTCAAAGTACTCAGAAATGATCACGCAGTCGTGCTCAAAAAGGGCCAGGGCCTCATCCTCATCCAGGGCGTTGATCTGGACCACGGCCTGAGGCTGAGCCCACACGTTGTGTTTGTACACCACGCCCGTTGTCTGATTCAGGGGATTGATGTTGATGAGCAGCTGGTTGCGGTGCATCTTGAACATGTTGTTGAATGCTCCCGGGGGCACGTTGGACAGAGCAAAAAGCGGCTCACGCTGTGCCAGGTAAGGGGTATCGGCCGCCAGGACCTCACGGATTGCAACGCCAAGGTCTCCCTCCCACTGCTCACGCTCTATGGTCACAAGGACCTCTCCGGCCTTGCCGCTAACGTTGGGAAGAAGGGTCCCCTTCTTGTCATTCTTACAGCCGGCAAGTGCAAGGACTGCAAAAGCTAAGGCCAAAATACGATATTTCATATGCTTATCTTATTAATCTCATTATATCATTGCCAAATGCCACAAACATAAGCAGAAGCAGGAGAATCATCCCTATCCACTGCGCCACAAGGAGGAATTTGTCCGAAGGTTTCCGGCCGGTAATCATCTCATACAGGCAGAAAACTATGTGCCCGCCGTCAAGCGCCGGGATAGGCAGAAGGTTCATAACGCCAAGCATAATGGAAAGAAGCGCCAGGATGTACATGAACTGATGCCAGTTCCAGGAAGACGGGAACACCTGGCCGATAGCCACGAAACTCCCCACGGACTTGTATGCGCCCGTGGACGGGGTTGCCACAAGCCTGAGGTCCCTGAGGTATCCTGTAACGGACTCCCAGGCCCAGCTGCAGCCAGCGGGAACAGCCTCAAGCACGGTGTATTCCCTGTGCTTGAGGTATGTATTCACAAAGAACACCCCCAGCATCCCAAGGGAATCCACCTGAACCGGCACATCAACTGACTCTCCGCCACGGATAACCGTAACCTGGAGAGCTTCACCGGGATGAGCCCTCAGGACTTTCTGGGCATCCTGAAGATATGGCGTATCCTCACCGGAGACCCCCACAATCCGGTCACCCTTAAGAAGGGCCGAATTAGGAGATGTGGCCATAACGCTGTCTACATAGAACGGCAGGGCTATGTCAAACATTCCGGGAGTATTCAGGACATCCCCTATTAGGGCCTGGTCTATGTAGATATCAAGGGTATCGGCCCCGCGGAGAACCGTAGCCTTACGCACCCTTCGGCGGGCAAGGTCACTCTGGAGATCCATGAACTCCTGAGGAGCGTAGTCGTCATAAAGCAGGATGCGGTCACCGGTACGGAAACCCATGTCATAACCCAGTTCATTCACGTACACGGGATTATCGTTGGGAATGTAATTCTTGCCCCAGATGGCAAGGATAGCCACAAAAAGGCCGATGGCCAGGATAAAATTATTGAGCACTCCCCCGCTCATCACAAGGAGGCGCTGCCAGGCGGGCTTAGAACGGAACTCCCAGGGCTCCGGCGCGTGTTTCAGCTGCTCCGTGTCCAGGGACTCATCCACCATACCGGCAATCTTGCAGTAGCCGCCAAGGGGCAGCCAGCCCATGCCGTATTCCGTCTCACCTATCTTGAAAGAAAAGAGCTTAAAGCCCCCCACATCAAAGAAAAGGAAAAACTTCTCTACCCTTATACCAAATACACGGGCCCAGAAATAGTGTCCAAACTCATGGAAAATGATGAGTACGGACAGGGCCAGTATAACCTGTAATGTCTTTAAAAGTGCAATCATTTACGCCTGGACATCTCATAAGCAACCCTGTGGGTTTCGAAGATGTCTTCCAGGGATGGCTCAGCTACAAAATTCACGCCATCCATAACGCGTGAAATGGTGTCAGGGATATCGTAGAACCTTATTTTATCTGACAGGAACGCCGCCACCGCCGCTTCATTGGCGGCATTCATGGCGCAGGGGATGTTTCCGCCGCGTCTGAAGGCTTCAAATGCAAGGCCTAGGCACGGGAATTTGTCAAAGTCAGGTTTCTCAAACGTGAGGGATCTCATCTCCTCAAAATTGAGCCTTTTCCCTTCCAGGGGAAGACGCTCCGGATATGCCATTGCAAGCTGGATTGGAAGCCTCATGTCAGGGCAGCCCAGCTGGGCAATTACGGCGCCGTCCTCAAACTCCACCATGGAGTGAATCACGGACTCCGGACTTGTTCATCATGGTGGCGGAATCTATGGTGATCTTGGCGCCCATATCCCAGTTGGGATGCCTCAGGGCCTCGTTTTTAGTGGCCGCAGCAATGCGCCCCTTCTCCCAGGTGCGGAAAGGCCCGCCGGAAGCGGTGAGGTGAATGCGGGAAAGCTTGTTTCCCTGCGCCCCCAGAAGGCACTGGAAGATGGCCGAATGCTCAGAGTCTACGGGATAAATTGGAGCCTTGTGCCGGGCTGCAGCCTTCATCACAATGGCACCGGCCGCAACCAGGGTTTCTTTGTTGGCAAGGGCTATTGTCTTGGAAGCCTCAATGGCTGCCAGCGTGGGTTTTAGCCCGCTGAAACCCACCATAGCCGCAACCACAACATCCACTGAGCGGTCCTGCACAAGCTCGCAGGCGGCATCTATGCCCAGACGGACATCGGCCCAGGGAAGCGCGGCACACACCTGATTGTACTTTGAAGGGTTGCAGATAACCACATGCGGCACCTTGAAAGCGCGTGCCTGCTCAATGAGGAGATCTGCGCTGTTGTTGGCCGATATCATATACACGGAGAACCTGTCAGGATGCTGACGCACCACGTCCAGGGTCTGAGTGCCGATAGACCCCGTGGATCCAAGTATGGCGATGGATTTTCTCATAGCTAGAAGCTTATATATTCTGCAGGATCTGCCGGGCGGCCGTTATACCACAGTTCAAAATGAAGGTGGTCACCCTTGGTGAGGGAAGGCGACGAAGCCAGCAGAGCCACCGGCGTACCTGCCTTGACGTTGTCCCCCACCCTGTGCAGCAGCTTTTGGTTGTTGCGGTAGATGGAAATGATGTCTCCCTTGTGCTGGAGGATGATTGAGTAGCCCTTGTCCTGGTCCCAGCCTGTGGAGATGACCGTGCCGTCAAGGACGCTCATGACCATTGTGCCCGCAGGGGCGGTGATATCCGTCCAGGGGTGGACAGTTGCGTCGAAGGCGTTGGAGATCACGCCCTTGATGGGCGGGAAGAAGGTTTGAGCCTCGATGG
>OMQK01000248.1 GCA_900313205.1 uncultured Bacteroidales bacterium
CGTCGGAGACTGTATCCTTGTTCCAGATAAGGTACTGCTGCCTCATATATATGGCAAGGCAGCGGAGCATCTCAGTTTTCTCTTCCCCTTCAGGTTCAGATGCTATCAGGTCCAGGATGCTCTCTATGTTACGTCCGTAATGACGGGCCCTGATGGGCTTGGTATTGAGCGGGATAGGATCCGGGCGGCTGTTGATCACCTCCGGTTCCGGCTTTGGGTACGGAGATTCTATGTCAAGGTCATAGCCGGCAATCACATAAAGGTGGTCCCAAAGCTTCTGGAGCCAGTTTTCCTGCTGGTGAACCTGAGGGTTCAGGCTTTCCATGACCTTCACTACGGCCGCCGCCTGCTCACTGCGCTTTGCGCGGTCTGGGATGTCCTTGAGCTGCTCTACCATCTTGAGGACAAGCCTTCCGTACTCAGGCATTGCAAGTTTCTCTACTTCAGTGTTGTAATATAGTTTGACGCTGTTCTCGCTCGCTTCCATATAGATTCTCTTTTTAATCAGCTACAAAGTTAATTAAATTATCGTCCAAATACCAAAGGTATCCGTCAACTTTTTCAAATCCCATGCGGCGGTAAAGGTTCACGTACCGGCGCACCTGGGAGAGGTATTTTGACTCCTCCTTTCCAAACTTGAAATCCACTATATCCACCTTGCCGCCGGGGTGGATCACAACTCTGTCGGGCCGATACTCCCCCTCTCCGGGTGCAAGCACAGATTCTTCCGGGCGTATCCTTGCATCCGGGGAAAACCATCCCCTGTCACCGACGGAGGAAATTCTTGACTCAAGGAAGCTTAAGGCCTCATCCCTGCTGCTTGAGGGCAATTCCCCGGACAGGACTGCGGCATCAACGGCAGCCGGAAGGTCATGGGCCACAACAACCCTTGAAAGGATGCCGTGAAGGACATTGCCCCTTATCCGGCGGCTGGCTTCAGGGCCATAAGACCCATCCTCCCCAAAGTAATCAGCTGCTTCCGGAGAGAACTTAAGGCGGTCTCCGCTGCTTGCAGGAAATGACGGATAACCGGTTTCAATGACACTGGAGGCACTTTCCTCCCTCTTTATGGTGGAGAAGTCCCGTAGTTCTCCACGGCTTAAGTCCTGGCCCTCAGTAAAAAGATAGAGGACCTGGGACAGATTCTTGGGCTCAGACATGTTTGCAGGCGGATTTGCCGCAATCACCTTAAGTCCGTAAATGGGCCTTGTAAGGGCCACATAGAATATGTTTATGTTGTCTATGGTCTGTCTGCGGCGTTCCTCCTCATAATTGGACCTGAACAGGGTATCGGCAGTGGAATCCGTGAGGTCAACGTAATAATTTCCATCGGCCCTGCCCTCAAGCGGAGTTCCCTCCGTCTCCGGGCTGCACCAGTAGGACGAATGCTTGTACAGGTTCACCTTCTCCGCGAACGGGAAAATCACATAGGGGAATTCCAGGCCCTTGGACTTATGGACAGTCATTATGCGCACGGAGTCTCCGGACTGCGTGGATGCAATCTTTGGATCCGCCCCGGCCCAGGCCCGCAGGAAGGCGGAAAGGTTATTGCCGTTCTGGCTCACCCAGTCCTGAAGGTAATCCATGAATGACTGTATGTAAGGGATTTCCGCCTTGAAGACATCCGGTTTTGCGGCCGATATATCCCTAAGGAGGGATTCGGCAAGGTCTGTCAGGGAATGGTAGCGCTCCGGAATGTTTATACCAAGGGAAGAGGCCAGGAAGCCGGCCACGGACGGCTTCTCATCATCATGGGGGGTATCCACAAGGGATAGTTGAGACACCAGGCGCCTTACTGTGGCCGATGCTTTCACGTACAGGGAATCATCTGAGACCACGGGGATATTCCTTGCCACCAGTTCAGAGGCAATGGCCGCGCCGTCATCGTTTCCCCGCACCAGGATGGCTATATCGGCCCATTTTGCATGAGCACTGCGCAGGGTCTCTAGCGTTGAGAATATCTCCCCCATTTCATCATCCGTAAACACTACGTCAACGCTGCCCGGGGAAGGGTCATGAAACCTGGGGATCTGCTCTACATCGGCATAAAGGTCCTGAACGCCAAGCTGTCCTGCCGCAAATTCAAAAAACTCGTTGTTGAAATTGACAATCTCCCTGCAGGTGCGCCAGTTTTCCTTCAGAGGATTAATGCAGGGATTTGAGAATTCCTGCTCCAGGCGTGTTCCAAGGAGGTCCCAGTCGCTTCCTCTCCAGCGGTAGATGCTTTGCTTTACGTCTCCCACCACCAGGGAATCATGGCCTTCGTCGATGCTCCCATGAAGCAGAGGACGGAAATTCTCCCACTGGACGTCGGAGGTATCCTGGAACTCATCAAGGAGGAAATCTTCAAACCTCACGCCCAGTTTCTCATATATGAAAGGCGTGTCTGTGCCGTCTATGATGTTCCTGAGGATGGTGTTGGAATCATCTATGGAAATGACGTTTTTCTCCTTCTGGATATCCTGGAAGGCATCGGCCAGTTCAGAAGCCATGCCAAGGGAATAAACCTGCCTGGAGATAAGGTCGGCCGTACGATACACCCTGTATGGCGCATCAAAAAGGCCGATAAACTCTTCCAGAGGGGCTTCCAGCATGCCACGGACCATGGGCATGAACTTGCCGGCGTTTGCCTTGCTGAACCACTCGTCAGGGTTAAGAGCCTTGCGCGTAAAAGCATCCGTGGGCTTTTTTATCTCCTTTCCGGCATCCTTATAATTATAGATGGCTGTTAGGAATTTTCTATTAAAGTCGTCCGTTGTGAGGCCGCAGTCGGCCACCGTGTCAATTACCTTCCGGGCCGATTCCCTTACACGCGTCTCCCAGGCATCTTTCACTTCACGGCAGGCCTTCCCCACCTCCTGGAGTTTGTCGCGTGAGAAGAGACGGCGCTTTTCTTCCTGGAGTTTTCCAAGGCTGGCGGCCATATCCTTGAGCCTTCCCTCTGTTAAGAACCAGCCCTTCTGCTGAAGGTCCCATTGTGCACTTTCAGTGA
>OMQK01000183.1 GCA_900313205.1 uncultured Bacteroidales bacterium
AACAGGGGTGCTTTCTTCCTTGAGCATTGTCTCTACGCTGCCCACGTAGTAGAAATGAATCAGTATATGCAGGCAGTAACTGATTGCGACGCCCAGAATGATTACACCAAATCCAAGAGCCATAAGGGACACATATCCCTTCATCCAATAGATACATGCAAGGGAAAACAGGACGCCGTAAATGACGGGGACAACCTGCTGCCACACGAACCTGAACGAATGGAAGCTCATGACCATCATAAGGAGGATGACCAGAAGGGATAGGCCCACTGTCCACACCAGGTCATGTTTTATGCAGTTTGCATTTGAGAAACTGGCCTGGGGGTTACCGTGAATAAGAACCTTGACGTCCGGATTTGCCTTGGAGTAATCTGCGGCGGCCTTTGTAAGCAGTCTGTTGAACTTGGTGGCTACGCCGGAGTTGGTATAGCCGAAAGAAGGTGACAGAAAGGCAAGCGCCACGGTCTTGTCCGGGCAGAAGAGGTGGCCGTCCTCAAATGAGAAGCCGCCCATTCCGGTATCTTCTCCTCCCAAAATGCTGGGTAGAAGGATGTCCCTGAGACTCAGGGGGTCCATAGCCACAAGCTGGGAATCTTCTCCGGTTTCATCGGCCATTACAATCTGGAAATTAACCGCCATCACGGAATCTATCCTCTCACGTGTGATGGACTCCTGTATGGCCGGATACCAGGCGGGATCCACAAAAGTTGGCAGGTAGGATATTGCAAAATCCATGGCTGCCAGGGCCATATCCGCATCCAGGGTGCATAGCAGGTTGCTGATAAAGTGTGTTGCGCTGTCCCTTTCCTGGATGAGGTTGCAGTATTCCTCCATGCATTCTCCAAGCCTTGCGGGTTCCACGGGATCCTCCGGATTTGCAGAGGTAAGCTGCAGAAACACTTTGTCCTTCAGGCTCATATCACTGAATACCATATCGTTGGATGTGGCCGAGTGGGGGAGAAGCTTGATGATGTCCTCCTCAAAGCGGAGCCTGAAGCCATAGAACGCAAATATCACCGTTGAAACGATGAGTATGGCGTACATCAAGCCTTTGTGGGCTTTGAAGAAGTGGTATAATGGCAGAAAAATCCTGTGCATCTGTGTGGGTTATCAGAGTTTGTCCATAGCGGAGAAAATCCTCTCACGGACTTCCTCTATGGTACCTACGCCGTCTATCTGGTGATACTTGCCGGCCTTGCGGTAATAATCTATAAGGGGTTCTGTTTTTGCGTGGTAGGTGTCTACGCGGTTCTGGACAACCTCCGGGCGGGCGTCATCGGCCCTGCCTTCAATGTTTGCCCTGTGGGCTATGCGCTCATGGATAAGCGCGTCCGGAATCATGATGGAAATGCATCCTGTGACTTCCACCATCTTGTCAAGAACCTGGGCCTGCGCTATTGTGCGGGGAAAACCGTCCAGAAGGAAACCGTCAACGCCCTTGGTATCACGGAATTTTGCTTCAATCATGCCTTCAACCACGGAATCAGGAACAAGGTTTCCGGCTTCTATGAGGCTTTTGGCCTGTAGGCCGAGGGGAGTCCCGGCGGCTATTTCCGCGCGGAGAAGTTCTCCGGTGGAGAGATGACAAAGGTTGTAGCGCTCTACCATTGCGCCGGCCTGAGTGCCCTTACCTGCTCCGGGAGGGCCGAAAAGAACATAATATTTCATAGCTAAGAGTCTAGTACGTAAATGTCTTCAGTATTTCTGCCAAGCTCATTGTAATCCAGGCCGAACCCCACGATGAAACGATTGGGGATGCTCATGGCAACATAATCCAGCTTGACGTCTTTCTTGTAGACTTCCGGCTTAAGGAGGAGGGCGGTGACAAAGATTCTTGCTGCTCCAAGCTCCTCCAGCAGGTTTTTAAGGGTGACTATGGTGTTGCCGGTGTCCACGATGTCTTCAACCACAATGACATCCCTGCCCTTGAAATCGGCTATGCTTGGGGGGAGTTCTGCCTTTACTTCACCGGTTGACTTGGTGCCCTGATAGGAAGTGAGCTTGAGAGCCTTGAATTCCAGAGGGAAGGTGAGACGTTTGAGGAGCTCTGCCGCATACATCACGGCACCGTTCAGGGTGCATAGCATGACGGGGGGATTGGAGTCTGTGTAGGATGAAAAATCCTTGTTCATACGGGCGGCCACCAGGTCAATGGCCTTCTCTATTTCCGAGTTGGGAATAAAGATTTTGAACGTTTTGTCATGTAAAGTGATCTTTTTTTCCATAGGAAAAATCAGTACGTTTTGCAAATTTAACAAAAAACATCAAAAAAAACACGTGAAACAACACAAGTTATCAACACCCCCTTTAAAATACGCCTTTTCTTTGGTAATTTGGTGGCTATGAGAAAGTTTGTGGGCATATTATTGTGGGTGCTGGCCATACCCGTGGCAGCTCAGGATCAGGAGGTCCTGAGGGCGGCAATGCTGCTTGGCGGGGCAAGTTCTGAAGAGGAAGTGGACCAGGCAATTGTGGAGCAGCTGGAAGCCATGCGCGGAAGGCGTGTAAGGGTGAATTCCAACCACCTCAGGGCATCGGCCATCCTAAGTGACTATCAGGTTGCCGTCATAAGGGATTACAGGGCCAGTTCCGGAGACATCCTTTCCTGGACGGAACTGTCTCTTCTTGAAGGGTTTACGCAGGCCGATGTAGAGGCTCTGAGGCCCTTCCTCTCACTTGAATCCTCACGCCTTCCCGGTGCGGCCGATACCATCAGGACAAAGGCACAGGCGCTCCTTAGGGGGACGCTCAATTCTGCCGGCGGGAAAGTGAAGGTGACAGGGCGTTCCTGGAGGGCCGGCGGGGCCCTGAGGTGTGGGGAGAGCTTCAAAAAGTGGGACGGGACCTTCTACGGTGAAGCGTCCTTCCGGAATCATCGGGTAGTAGCAGGGGACTACAAAGTGCGTTTTGCCGAGGGCCTTAGCCTCTGGACAGGGTTCTCCATGGACAATCTATCAACCGTGGATGCCTTCATGAAACGCGCCCAAGGCATATCTCCGGTATGGTCTTTCACCAGTTCCGGGGTGCAGAGGGGCCTTGCCTATGAGTTTTCCTCCATGCACTGGAGGGCGCAGGCATTCGGCTCATTTGACGGGACTTTCGGGGCGCGCGGAGAGTACCTTGGAAGGCATTTCCAGGCTGGCTTTACAGCCGCCTCCGGGCTGCTGTTTTCGGCCGATGCAAAGCTGAACCTGAGAGGCATCCTGATAAGCGGGGAAGTAGCCTGCCGGAACGGTGCATTTGCGGGGAAATCGGCCCTCGGGGCATCTCTGGGGGAGTTTTTTCGCCTTGCCGTGCAGGGAAGGATAATCCCGGTGAAATACTCCGGGAAAAAGAACGGGGAGTACGCCGCAGCGGCAGGGCTGGAGTTCAACAACCGTAAGGTGCTGGCGTCCCTGACCGCCGATGCAGCAATGCTTCCAATCCCATACACAGCCACAGACCGTTTCCAGCTCCGCGCCTACGCCCGTGCGCTATGGAACATATCGGAAATATGGTCCCTGGAAGGCTGTGTGACTGAGCGTTACCGCAATTACGAAGCACCAAGGACAGATTTGAGGACGGACTTAAGATTCGCATCAGGTCCGTTTCTGTCGGTCCTGAGGCTTGAGGCAGTCCTCTGCGATTCCTGGGGCTTCCTTGGATATCTGGAAGGCGGTTATAAGAGTGAGGCTATATCGGCCTATCTTCGCGTTACTGGCTTTAAGATTGACAGATGGACAGACCGTATTTATGTATATGAGAGGGACGCGCCCGGCAGTTTTTCCGTGCCGGCATATTACGGAATAGGCGTTTCAATATCGGCCACGGGAAATATAAAGCACAGGTTTAAATCTTTCACGCTAAAGTT
>OMQK01000164.1 GCA_900313205.1 uncultured Bacteroidales bacterium
CCAGGTGGCCGGCCCGCCAGTTGCGGTCCAGTATGTGCTGGCCGCGGGATTCCAGGAAATCGCAGGCCATCTGCTCTCCAAGTTCTCCTAACTTGCTGGTTCTAAGAACGTTCATGCTATTCAAATTTAACCACGGTGACTCCGGCTCCACCAAACTGTACGTGCTCGTCCTGGGCCGATACAACGCCCGGCACAGTGCGCAGGTACTTCTGAATCTCCTCCCTCAGTGCACCGGTTCCTTTTCCGTGCAAAATCCGCACCGAAGGGACGCCTAACATAAGGGCATCGTCAACATATTTCATTACAATTTCCAGGGCGTCCGTCACACGCTCCCCGCGGACGTCAAGTTCCGTGGAGAAATTGGCCTTGCGCTCCCTAATGGAGGTGTCATAAACCTGCCTGGGGCGCTGGTCCGGAGCCTTGGCAACTGCCTTGTATTCGTTTGCGGTAATGCGTTCCACGCGGTCCAGGGGCAGTTTTGTGGTGATATTGCCCACAATTACCGTAACCGCCTTGGTGCTTACCTTGGAAACTTCTCCCACCATCCCGTTCTCCTTGATGCGCACCTTCTCCCCAACCTTGAGGGGGGCGCTGCGGAAGGCGGCTTCCTTGCGGGCCTGCTCCTGATCCTCCTCCATCTGCTTCAAGGTTTCTCCGCCTGCGCGGCGCTTCTTGCGGGCGTCTTCGCGGGCCTTGCGGTCCTGGACATCCTTGAGTTTGCGGTCAATGTACTTTTCCCGTTTGCTGGTGCCTTCTGCAAGGGCGCCAAGGAAGCCCTGAAGTTCTGCCCTGGCGGCCTTGGTTTCCTCTTTCTGGGCCTGGGATTCCTTGATGGCGCGGATGGTTCCTTCAACGCGTTTGTTGGCCTCCTTAACTATCTTTTCAGCCTCTGCGCGGGCCTCATCCAGGATGCGGCGGCGCATTTCCTTTATCTCCTCAAGTTCCTTTTCATAGCGGTCCGTTAGGCCTTCAAGGGTTTTATCCGTTGCGCGGATCTTGGAAAGTTTCTCATCCAGCGCGCGGCGGCTTCTGGCAATCTTGCGGAGGTTCCTTTCAATGCCCACAAACTGCTCTCCGGCACGTTCCTCTGCGTCGTGCACTATGGTTTCCGGAAGGCCCATCTTGCGGGCAAGTTCAAAGGCGAAGGAAGACCCAGGGAGGCCCTGTTCCAGCACAAATAGCGGCGCTACGGTTGCAGCGTCAAACTGCATTGCGCCGTTTATGACGCCGGATTCTGCGGCCGATGCATACAGTTTGAGGTTGGTATAATGGGTGGTAATTACGCCGTATGCACCGCGGGTGTCAAGCTCATGCAGGATGGCTTCCGCTATGGCGCCGCCGGCTGCGGGTTCAGTTCCGCCGCCAAACTCGTCAATAAGCACCAGCGTCTTTGAATCGGCCACGCTGAGCATGGCCTTCATGTCCGTGAGGAAGGAGCTGTAGGTGGAAAGGTCGTTTTCCAGGGATTGGTCGTCTCCTATTGATACCATTATGCGGTCAAATACCGGGAGCTCCGACGTTTCCGATGTAGGGATGAGCATGCCCCACTGGAACATATACTGAAGGAGGCCGGTGGTTTTGAGGCACACGCTCTTTCCGCCGGCGTTGGGGCCGGAGATAAGGAGGATGCGTTTTTGGGGCGTGAGGGTTACTGTAAGCGGCACAATTGCCTTTTTCTCACGCTTCAGGGACCTTTCCAGGAGGGGATGGCGGGCTTTGCGGAGCCTGAGGGCGCCGTCCTCGCTCACAACCGGCATTCCGGCAACGTAAGAGAGCGCCACGTTGGCCTTTGCCATGATGAAATCCAGCTCCCCTATGAACTGTGCGCCGGCAATGAGTTCCGGCACAAACGGCCTCAGGAACTCTGCAAATTCATAGAGGATCTTTGCGATCTCGCGGGTTTCGGCAAAGTGCAGCTCAGATATCTCATTCTGGAGCGCCACAATCTCTGCGGGCTCCATGAAGGTGGTCTTTCCAGTGGCGCTTTCGTCGTACACAAAGCCCTGGAAGGCTCTTTTTTTGGCCGATGAAACCGGGATGAGCATCTTGCCGTCCCTTATTGCAACGGAGGCGTCGGCATCGGCAAATCCCTCCTGCTGCGCCTGCCTGAGGATGGCGTTCATGCGCTTGGAAACGTTTATTTCCTTATCCTTTATGCTGCGGCGGATCTTGTAGAGTTCATCGCTGGCGGTGTCCTTGATTTCCCCGTGACGGTCCAGGATGGAATCAATGCGCTGCATTACCTCTGCGGGGGCACTGATGCCGGCCGCCATATGCTGGAGGTTGGGGTAGATGCCTTCCTTGACGGTATGGAAAAAGTGGAGGGCCTTGCGGAGGGTGTCAAGAAGGGTGCGGAGTTTTCCCAGTGACAGGAGGTCTATGGATGCATTCTTGCCGATAGGTTCCAGGAACGGGATGGCGTCTATGTATCCGGATGTGGGGAAACTTTCCTCAAACATGAGGATGAGGCGCATCTCGTCTGTGAGAAGATGTCTTCTGTGGATTTCCTCGGGGATGGTGGAGAATTCCTCCGTCTCAACCCTTTCTGCAGCGTATTCCGTGCAGCAGCGGGCGCTTATGTCGGCCCTAACCTTATCAAAGCCAAGCTTTGCCTCCAGCCTCTGAATCATTTCCTATGCTTCCTCCTTGGCTAACAGAGTGTGGGCCAGGATGGACCTCAACTCATCTATGTTCTTTATTGTCTGGATCTCTCCTCCGTGGACGTAAGACACGTTACCGGTTTCTTCGGATACCACCACTACGTCTGCGTCCGTGTCTTCAGTTACGCCGATGGCTGCGCGGTGCCTCATACCATAATGGGCGGGGATGTCCCTTCTGGCGGTCATGGGGAGCTGGCAGCGGGCGGCTACAATGCGGTCTCCAACGATTATCATTGCGCCGTCATGCAGGGGAGAGTTCTTGAAGAAGATGTTCATGATGAGGCGGCGGTTTATTTCCGCTTCAAAGGCATCTCCGGTGGCCTTGTACTCATCCAGGTCACTCTTGTGCTGGAGCACTATGAGGGCACCGGTTTTCTCTGCGGCCATAGCCCTCACGGCCTCCGAGAGTTCCACCACGGACTGAGAGCCCATGGATTCCTCCTTTATGCCCATCAGTTTGTTGAATATCTCACCGCTCCTTCTGGAAAGGCCGGACTGAACGGCCACGCGGTTGAGGAGGTGACGGATTTCCGGCTGGAAAAGTATGATTATGGCAAGCACACCAACGTCCAGGAGAGCCCCCAGGAGGGCGCTCATCATCCTCATGTTGAGGGCCTTCACCAGTGCCTGCAGTATGAGCAGCACCGCCAGGATGAGAACTATGTTAAGGATACCGGAGTCCTTCCTGATGCTTCTGATGAGGAAAAAGATGATGAGGGCCACCATCAGGATATCAAGGATATCCGCCCACCCGAAGCTCAAAAAACTAAATATTCCCAGTACACTCATCATAGGATTACAAATATAGCAATTTTATTGCTATGCCACAAGACCTGTGACATTTGCAACCCGGTTGCAGAAACCTTCCAGTACCTTTGCATCAGAAAAACACACCAGATATGGAAAAACTTCATCATACAGACCACGAATGTGAGTGCCATGGACACCACGAAGAGCACCATCATGATCACCACTGTGACTGCCATGAAAAGCATCACCATGGCGGGCACGAGCACCACCACCATCACCACCACGAGGAAGAAGAGGACCATGGACGCCTTGTCAAAATCATAGTGGGCTCAGTGCTTCTTGTAGCGGCCTGGCTCATCGAGAGAAACACCCCCTCCTGGGCTACGTGGCAGCACCTTCTCATTTTCCTTGTGCCATACCTTATCGTGGGCTTTGACACCCTGAAGGAAGCGGCCGAGGGACTCCTTCACGGAGAGGCCCTGAGCGAGGATTTCCTCATGAGCGTCGCCACCCTTGGTGCACTTGCAATCGGCTTTATGCCTGGTGCTGAATCCCAGTTCCCTGAGGCCGTCTTTGTAATGCTGTTCTTTCAGGTGGGAGAACTCTTTGAGGAGATGGCCGAGGGCCGGAGTCGGAGGTCTATTGAGCATCTTATGGACATCCGCCCGGACAGCGCCCGCGTGGAAAGGGACGGAAAACTGACCGTTGTGAAGCCGGAAGAAGTTACCCCTGGGGAG
>OMQK01000185.1 GCA_900313205.1 uncultured Bacteroidales bacterium
CAAACGAGACCTCACAGTACCTGACCAGCTTTTTGTTGGCGGCCACAAGATACTTGACGCCGCTCTGCTCCTGGGAGTCCATATCGTCCTTCCTCACGGTGAGACTGTAGTTTACAAGCTTGTCAAGTTCAAAGGTATAAGTGTCAAATCCAAGGCGCTTGAATCCATATCCGCCGGAATCCGGTGTTGCAATCCATTCGCCCTCACTGTCAATGATACCTATCTTTCCATCTGCAAGGCCCCACACAAAGCGGCTGTAGTCGGGGGAAGTTCCGCTTAGTTTTTCGGCAATTACGAACTTGCCCGAAAGCGTCGTGAAATCGGTAGATGCCGAAGGAGCGTACCCGTAATCGGAGTCGGTCTTTTCCAGTTTGAAAGTGTGCCCAAGATTGTCTACGATGAACAATTCGTCGGAAATAACAGGGCGGGAAACAGTTACGCTGTGCTCTGCGCCAAGGCGCCTTGTGACCCTGCCGTTGGCTGCGTTCACCACTTCAAAAGACACGTCGGGAACAAGTTCCGATGAAAGATTGGCCGAAAAAGGCATATCGAACTCTTCCCGGACAGATGCGGTATTGCCGGTAAGCTCCAGTGTCTTTTCCATTGCCGTAGCTCCGGCGTATTTAATGGTAATGGTGCAGGACGAGAGATCGTTGTAGTCGTCATGCACGTTTGCTGTAAACACAACAGGGTCTCCCGCAACCACATCTGACGAACCGTCGCTGCCAAGCAGCGAAGCCTCGTATACGATGGGGCGTGACGGCCACTCCGGCCAGTCGACATTCTTGTCAACCTGACCTGCGCAGGAATATGTCAGCCAGAGGGCTGAAAGTATTATGAAGCTGTTCTTTTTCATATTCGTTATTTCTTGGCTTCCGAAAGGTCATCTTCCCAGCCTTCACGGGAGAAGGTCTGCTCGAGAGTATGTCCATGTTCCGCAGCCTCGTCGACGGCATAATTTGGAATGGGCATATACTGATGCGTTGGAATGGTTTTCTTGCATTTTGCTACGCGCGTGGCAAACTGGTTAAATCGGATGAGGTCGATCTTTCTCATCCCCTCAAACCAGAATTCGTGTCCGCGTTCCGTAAGAAGGGCGTCCAGGAACGCTGCGGCGGACGAGGTGCTGCTTGCCGGCATGTTGCCAAGTCCGGCCCTGTGACGGACCTCGTTTACAGCGTCCAGCGCTTCCTTTGAAGGTGCGGAGCCGGATTTCCGGACATCGGCCTCTGCATACATCAGAAGGACATCGGCCCAGCGTGCAAGAGGGAAATCATTGCCGAAGTTTGGCGCAGTGGCGGTCTCGGCGGGATACTTGTAAGGAATATAGCCATCCCATTCCGCCTTTTTACCGATTTCGGCCGGTCCCCAGAACTCTTTGCTTGTGGTGTAGTAAGTGGTGATGATGCTCTCTTTGCGGAGGTCTCCAGCGTCAAAAGTATCGTAGAAAGCAGGAGAGATATTGAATGTCATGCCCCATCCGGCTCCGGCGGTTGCAAACGGAGTGGGATTGCCGAGGTCGTCCTTTTTGGCGGCGTTGTTAGGCATGGCAAGCATTGCGAACGGATTCATTCCGCCTTCCTTCGGATTGCCGGTTGAGGAAGGGTCGCAGCTGATGGCGCCAATTATTTCGCAGTTCCAGTCGTTCACCTCCCTGAACATTTCCTTGTACGGATTGGTTCCGGCAGTGAACAGCCTGTACTTCCCGGTATTGAGTTCGGCATACAGGTCAAGGACTTTCTGGTAATACCCATCCTTATGATAGCCTTCGTTGAGGCAGTGTCTCATGAGATACACCCTTGCAAGATCCCTTGTGAAACGGCCGCGGACCTCCTGCACCTCAGGAAGATACGTGGCGGCATATTGGAAGTCGTCGTATACCCAGTCGCAGTAGGTGTCCAGGGAAGGACGTTCGGCATTGTTAAGTGCCTCGGGGTCATTCAATTTGTCGCTGTCTACAATCACAGGAACAGGACCATATACATGAAGAAGGTTATAAAGGTGAAGTCCGCGGCACATCCTGGCTTCGGCAAGTATTTCCCTCTTGCGGGTGTCGGAGATGGCCTTGGCATCTGCAGCCTCGATGGTGGCGATGATCGACGTGAAGCGGGTAACTTCGCGGGTCTTGGGATAGTGATTGGGACGGGTGTCCTCCAGTGTTCCCCTGGAATAGTAGACGCACAGGGAATAATCGGCCTCGGAAGCCTTTCTATAGTTAATGTCCCATACACCGTTAACCCATGGTGCCTCTTCATCGGTGGGAGTGTCAAACATCTTGAGGACTCCGCCAGCAGGTATATACCAAGGGTGGCTGTTGCCTGCCGAAGCATACAGTGAATAAGTCCAAGTGTTGACGTAGGGTATGTAGCAGGCCATCATCATGGACTCGAAATCGCTTTCCGACACCGGGAAGTTCACGTCGGTCAGTACGCCGTAGATCTTGGGGTCAAAATTCTTTTCGCAGGATACTGCTGAAATGATGAGAACTACTGAAAGCAGTGAGCATAAAATCTTTTTCATGGCGTCTTGACTTATTTGAAATTGACTTTAAGGCCCAGTGAGTATGAGCGTGTCATTGGATAACCAGCTGGTGATGAGCTGTTTCCGGTATAAATTTCAGGATCCACTCCAGAGAATTTCGTGAAGGTGAAAGGATTTTGGAAATCAACGAAAAACCTCACGTTGCTGATTCTGGACGAAAGCACGGAACCAAGCCTTGCCCCGTCAAGGTTATAGCCCAGAGTGATGTTCCTTACGCGGACAAACGAAGCGTCCTCACGGCCGATATCGGTGCCGCAGTTTCCGGGCAGTTCGTCCGAGCGCGTTGTCGCAATTCCGGGGATGGTGCCGTTTGTGTTTGTCTGGGAATTCCAGATGGTGTATGCATACTGGTTGGAATTCTGCGGCGGGTTATAGGCAAGCGTTCCGGCATTTGCCCAGCGGAAGGCGTAATTGTATTTGGTTGCTCCGAACTGCGCGTAGAGGAAGATATCCAGGTCGAAGTTCTTATACGTGAATGTGTTGCCAAGGCCGATGCTGATCTTGGGCAGGACATCGTCCATGTAGATGTCGGAAGTGTCGATGATTCCGTCGTTGTTGCGGTCTTCGATGATGGGATAGCCCGGTTTCTGGGAATTCTCCCCGAGGCTCCACTGGGAATCCGGCATGTTTGAGAGGTCTGCGTTGATGATGCCGCTTACATGATAGTAGTAATTGGCGTTCATGGGCTCATTCTCCTTTATCTGGTAAACCTGATAGTCGTAGTTTTCACTGCGTTCTACCCAGTACATATTATAGTGGGTAAGGGTGAGCATCGTTGACCAGGAGAAGTCCGCATTCTTGAAATTCATTGAATTGATGGTTGCATCCCATCCGGAGCGGTAATAGTGTCCGTAGTTCACAGGCCTTGTTCCAACCATGCTGAGAGGCTCTCCGGGGGCCTGCCCAAGTAGGTTGGTCACGTCATTCCTGAAAAGGTCAAAACTACCCCAGAGGCGGTTGCCAAGGAAATGGAAGTCTATACCGACATTCTTCATGACGGTCTTTTCCCACGTAACGTCGGGGTAATCAGAGCCTGATTTGATGTAAGGAATATAAGTGACCTGGTTGTTGTTGAACATGACATAACTCGGGGCCATCGAGTACAGGCCGTAAAGTGATGTTCCAAGGTTGTCCCTGCCGGTAACACCGTAGCTGGCACGTATTTTCAGGAGATCTACCCATTTTACGTTTTTGAACCAGGGCTCATTTGATATTTTCCATGCCGCCGAGAATGACGGGAACCAGGCATA
>OMQK01000276.1 GCA_900313205.1 uncultured Bacteroidales bacterium
AACATCTGGAGCGGAATTGCCGCTGTCAGGAGGAGCAGAATGACTTTACTGATTATATGGCGCATATAAAATTGGTTATCATCTTTTACAAAGATGGAAAAAAACTCTCAATCATGTTACTGTTATCATCCAGAAATAATCCATTTTTGTCTAATAGGCTGAGAGAACTGTATTTTTCAGGCCGGCGGGAACTCATCGTGTACGTTTAGACATAAAAATGCACGTGCCCGGTACCGTTTGGTACCAGACACGTACGTTTTTGCCTGTTTTTGTGGGTTGTGAGTACCGGGCTTAGGCGTTCTCTGCGGCCTCGACAGCCTTGAAATAGCGGTAGCTGGAAACCTTTACCTCAGAGATTGAGTTTTCATCGCACACGATTGTGCCGGCGGGATGATTCTGCAGACCGCTGAGAGTGCAGTAGTGGCTCATAGGGCCCTCGATGGCATCCTTAAGGGCGCGTGCCTTCTTGGAACCGAAGGCCAGGATCACAACCTCCTTGGAGCTGAGCACGGTGGCTACGCCAACGGTGAGGGCCTGTGCGGGAACCTTGGTGGGATCACCATCAAAGAAACGGGCATTGACCTCACGGGTGTCCTGGGTGAGGGTAACTACGCGGGTGCGGCTGGAAAGAGATGAGAAGGGCTCATTGAATGCAATGTGACCGTCTTCACCTACACCGCCAAGGAACAGGTCAAAACCGCCTGCGTCCACAATGGCTTTCTCATATGCTGCGCACTCTGCCTCTACGTCGGGGGCGTTTCCGTTGAGGATGTGGATATTCTCCGGCTTCTCATCTATCTGGTCAAAGAGGTACTTGTGCATGAAGCTGTGGTAGCTTTCCGGGTGCTCCACGGGAAGTCCCACATACTCATCCATATTGAAGGAGATAACGTTCTTGAAGCTAAGTTCACCGGCCTTGACCATGCGGATGAGTTCTGCATAGGTCTCAATGGGGGTGGAACCGGTGCAAAGGCCAATCACAAAGGGATCATTGGTACGTGCGGCCTTTTCCTTGATGCGGGCTGCAATGTAGTGAGCGGCCCAAAGAGAACCCTCGGCGGAGTTCTGCCTGATAATAACTTTCATACTTTAAAATGTTTTAAGTAAAAAATTAAACCGGAATTCCATACAACGGCGGTAGGAATTCCGGAATGCAAAGTTATTAAAAAATCAGATACATTTAGCAAAGTTTGAGGAAAACTTCAATTGCCTGATATTCTGCCATGCCAAGTTTATCATAGAGCATGGCGGTGTTCTGGGTACGTTCCTCCGCCCTCTGCCAGAATTCACGGGGATCTTCTCCCGGGAACGGGACAATGTCCTTCTGGGAAAGGTGGCGGAATATAGCGTGACGCTTTTTCACAACCTCGTCCGGGCTTAGCGGAACGGCCATGTCCACGCGGCCAAGCTCCCACTCCATCCATGCGCCGCGGTACAGCCAGATGTGGGTTTCTTCCAGCCACTTGTTGCCTTCTTCCTTGAGCTGGTCTACGGCCTCAAGGGCTGCCTCCGTGCAAACGCGGTGCGTTCCGTGAGGATCGGCCAGGTCTCCGGCCATGAAGATCATATGGGGCTTGAGGTCTGTGATGAGCTTCTTGATGATGTCAACATCGGCCTGGGAACGGGGGTTCTTCTTGATGCCGCCGCTCTCGTAGAACGGGAGGTTGAGGAAGTGGACGTTGGTGTTGTCGTTGAGGCCGAATGAACGCACGGCGCCGCGGGCTTCGGAGCGGCGGATTGCGCCCTTCATCTCAAGCAGTGCACGGGGCTCCGGCTCTCCGGGAACCTTGCTGTCAACAATGGCCTTCACCTCTGCGAATTTATCGGCAAAACCAAGCTGATAGGCGCAGTCCATATGCTGGAGCACTACGTCGTCGTGCACGGCAACGTTGCCGGAGGTCTCATAAGCCACATGGACGTCGTGGCCCTGGGAGGCAAGGCGGATGAAGGTGCCGCCCATGGAAATAACGTCGTCGTCCGGGTGGGGGCTGAAGATAAGGACCGTCTTGGGATAAGGTTTGGCCGATACCGGACGGGTGCTGTCATCGGCATTGGGCTTACCGCCGGGCCATCCGGTGATGGTGTGCTGGAGGTCGTTGAAGACGTTGATGTTGATTTTGTCGTACGGGCCGAACTTCTCAAGAAGCTGGTCAAGGTTGTTGTTGAGGTAATCCTTCTCCGTAAGCTTCAGGATGGGCTTTCCGGTTTCCTGGCACAGCCAAACCACGGCCTTTCTGATGAACTTTGGGGTCCAGTCGCAGGGACCTACCAGCCAGGGAGCTTCCACGCGGGTTAGGAGGCTGCCGGCGGTTTCATCCACGTACATTGAAATGTATTCGTGAGCCTGCAGGAGGGACGCGGGGCAATCCGGTGTCATGGGCCCTTCCGCGATAGCTTTCACAACCTTTGCCTTGTCTTCGCCCCATGCCATGAGGATTATCTTCTTGGAGGTGAGCATTGTGCCTATTCCAAGGGTGATGGCTTTATCCGGGGTGGCCGATATGTCGTGGTTGAAGTTACGGGCCTGGCGCTTGCGTGAGCTGTAGGACAGGCGCACGGTGCGGGTGC
>OMQK01000187.1 GCA_900313205.1 uncultured Bacteroidales bacterium
TATTCCAGTCCGATGGGCGAGATTCGGGCCGATGCGATGAAGGACTTATCCTGCCCAAGAGGAGCCTCTACATTGGCCCCGGCGAGGAAGTTGTTAAGGGTTCCTTCGGCATGGATCCTATCGGTCGCAGGGTCGCGTGTCGTGATGTTCAGGTGGGCGGCGGTGAAATTCCCATATCGGCCTTCGAATCCACCCTTTGAGAGCGAAGCGTTTTCGATAACGCCGGAAGGGACAGTCGTCGTCAGCCCCAGGATATGGGAATAGCCATAGACGGGCACGCCGTCCAGGGAAAAGAGGTTGTTCCCCATATTGCCTCCATGGACATACATAGCGGAAGACCCGTCGGCCCCTGTCGATACACCCGGTAACCCCTGTGACCAACGGATCGGGTCCCCTTCGCCCATCGGAGAAACAACCCCTCGGAGGACATCGGCACCGCTCTCCAGTTTATTGATGGTACGCATGACGCTCCGAGTATCCGTCTTGACCGCCGCACGCAACGTGTCGGTCCACGTCGTCTCCTGTGCCAGGGCCAATCCGGACAGGAACAAGGGAAAGAGGGATAACAGACGGAGAATAATCTTCATAACGGCACTATTTCTCTTGGTAGTAGCCATCAAACGGCGTCATGCTGGAAACCATCGCCCCGAATATCCCGAGACCGCCTTGTATGTTGGAGTAGATATTGTCCCTCAAATAAATGGAAGAAAGGTCGCCTCCTTCGTGTGTCTTCTTGAATTGCCAGGCATCTTTCAGAAACAGACCATAGTCCGGCGAGAGCGAGGAGGCGATAAGATATTCATGAAATAACACCTGCGTGTAATCGGAACTAGGATATGCCTGGTTCATGTAAAATGAACCGCTGATACAAAATGCTTTTCCATGGAATGACTCTCCAATGGGGAAATCATAAAGTTTTTCAAGTCCCGCATGATTGTCATCGACACGCCTGATGAGCAGGAAACCCTCATGCAAATTACTTCCGATCAAGTTGGGAAACATATAGGTCCAGACGCCGTCATCTCCATCAACCGGACTGTCATGATAGACATAGTCGGCCCCTTCCCATCCTATCTCCGACCAATGCCAACCAATCCCCGTTCTCCATTTGGGATTTCCATCGTAGAACCGTCCCGTAACATTGATTTCCTCCACACCCGGGTAGTCCGTGCAAAGCTCTTCCACCGGAATGAATTCACCTGTTTCTTTGTCTCGTTTCGTTCCCCGGATCATCAGATAGTCCGGAATGAAGTCAATGTTATAATAGGCACCATACTTCATGTATGGGAGCAGTGGCTGCGGGTTGATGACAGCCTCCGTTGCCGCACGGACCAGCTTCATCTTTTCCGGCATTTTCTGCTCCGCCCAGACAAGGTCATACCCATCGACCTTCACTTCCAACCGATACTCGTCGCCCGGGATTCCCGAATAGTCAAGCGACCATTGATTGTCCGCCACTTTGGCAAACAGATGCTCCGGCTCAGATCTGTTGGACACATTGATGAACTTTATTTCCGCGTCCTGAATGGCTGGAGCCGCCAGTTCCCCTGGTTCCTTCGTGAGGAACAGGTACAGGTTCTGGACACTGTCTTCCGTAAGCACGAACTCGACGACCACCTTCCTTTCCACGCCGGGATCCAGCGTCGTATCCCTCACGCATCCGCTCAAGACGATGGCGAGGATTAGGACAAGTCTTTTCAAATATAGATTTCGAGTCATAAATCACCACAAATATAGAAAAAAGCATTAAGATGGCTAAATCTTATGTAATCATCTCTATATTAATAACTCAACTATTGAAAGAATATTGCATGGGAGGTTGTCTATTTGGATAAAACCGGTCCATAAATCAAGCCTCTCCACCCCAATCCATTCACGGGCGGGAACGCTATCAAGAAAGGAAAGTGATTGAGCAGTATTCAGTTATTTGAATATCGATATAAGAGAGGGTGCATTATTTGTATTCTTGCTTTTTTTGCTTCCTCTTGTGCAAGAAATTACTGTTTAGGGATTTATGAGGTTGGATAACCATAAAACGAACGGCAGATGAAAAAACTGATAATCCTGTCTTTGGCCCTATACCCGTTGATGACGACGGCGTGTTTCAAGAACAATGATGGCGAGAGCGATGATTACCGCTATCCACCCCTTGCCATTTATGGAAGCAGCATCAACGGGGTCAGTCCTTCCGGCATTTACGATAATATCGAGATGCGCGTGGATAAGGACGCGAATTCATTTTACGCGACCGCAGTGCCGCATGAATTCAATTATGCCGCAGAAAGTGAGGCGACGGTAGATCCCTTGTACGTCGCGGCTAGCAGCGGCACCCTGCCCAAGAAGGCTTCCGCTGCCGAAGCATTTGCATTCGAGCGCATTACGGAAAGGAATCGTATGCTTCAGGAGCAATTCATTCAGTATCGCGACCGCTTGATCGGGCCGGAACCTGTTTCGGAAATATTGACTCCTCACGCCCGTTTCATCAGCGGCTTTGTACATGGCACTCCCTCCGTCACGGCCAATAGGGTCCTGTTCGGCCAACCCGCCGGATCCGATCTCTCGGAATGGGTCCGTTTCGGGGATGGGAATATCATTTCCGTTTATGGAACGGAATACAGGATGGTGGAAAAGGGAAATGTCGGAAAAGAGTCTATACCGGCCCAGGATTTTTTCACCATGGACCGCTTGCTACCCTTGGTCATCGTCATCCGCCTGCCGGAGATCCCCGATGAAATCGAGCCGGACACCGTATGGGGCAAGCAGTTACAGGAGGACGAGCTCATCCGGCTGACCATTACCGTGCCGGTCCGGTACGAGCGCTATTGGGAATGGTGCAAGGCCTTGTATTCCAATCCCGATGCCGTCGAAGCCTTCGAAGACCGGGAACTCAGGATCGTGATTCCTCTCATCCGGAAGCGATAACGAGTGAGCAGGTCTGTACGATAAAAAACGGAGTATATGAAGCAGTTTATTCTATTTGTCCTATGCGTTCTGACTGCCGTTTCTTTGTCGGCACAAAACAAGCTCCCGTTTTATGACAGGGGGTACGCCGGGAATGTCGAGTTGGGATGTCTGGTCAAATCGTATCCCTATGCCACCCTGTCCACCACGCAGGGCTATAGTTTCGGGAAAGGCTGGTTCTTGGGACTCGGAGGAGCCTTCGAGTCGGGTTTGTATGTCAGGTATTTTGATAATCCCGACGCCGAAAAATACCCGTATGAAGGAGACATGATGGTGAAGCTTTTCCTGGATGTCCGGAAGACATTCCTTATGAAGTCCATGGGGATCTTTGTCGATTTCAAGATGGGCGGTCCGTGTAATCTGGCAGAGAAAATCAACAACAAATATGAATGGGGAACCTTTCTCAGACCGGCCGTCGGCGTCGTTTTCAGCCGTCGTTTCGCCTTTTCCGCCGGGCTGGACTGGAGCCGCTTGAACTATTACGAAGGGAAGAATTCGGGTTGTATGCCTTATTGGCCGAAAGAGATTACCCTCCCATTTATCAGCTTTGCCTATCAGTTTTAAGGTGGATTCTGTGAAAATGTCGGGAATAATCGCCCTTCCATCCCAATCCTTTCACGGGCGGAATCTCTATCGGGAAAGGAAAGTGATTGAGCAGTACTTGGTTATTGGAAGAAAAGTAGTATTTTTAGGCAGCCGCAGATTTAATACATATGAAGAACGGAGTGAAACAAATATGGAAGTATCTGGCAGCCGGCATCATGGGATTGCTGGGATTCGC
>OMQK01000188.1 GCA_900313205.1 uncultured Bacteroidales bacterium
GAGGCTTTTTGTGACTCCTACAGCCGCACCACCTGGAGAGGGTTGATATCCCGCGAGTTACATAATCTCTGTTCTCTTAACGAATTGCCAAAAATGTGATTTCTTTTGTATATTCATTTCCGAAAATGTGAAATTATTCTTATATTTGCTATCGAAAATGTGATATACAATGCAATTGCTTAAAAGAAAAATAGACGGATTCCTGGCTCAGTGGAAGCAGAATCCGGAAAGGAAACCTCTCATCGTCAAGGGCGCGAGACAGATTGGGAAGACGGAATCGATTCGCGCATTTGGCAAAAAGAACTATCAATCTGTCATAGAAATCAACTTTGTCCTTCAGAAAAAATTTCGTACCATCTTCGACAGTGGTTACGAAGTCGATGCCATTATTAAAAACATCTCACTATTAGAACCTTCCTGGAAGTTTATTCCTAATAAGACTCTTATCTTTTTCGACGAATTGCAGAAATGTCCTGATTGTGCCACGTCTCTGAAGTCTTTCAATGAAGATCGGCGCTACGACGTGATCTGTTCTGGCTCGCTGATGGGAATCTATTATGAGGAAATTGAGTCAAACGCTGTGGGAAACAAAGAGGATTTCGAGATGCACTCGATGGACTTTGAGGAGTTTCTTTGGGCAAGAGGGTTTGCTGAATCACAAGTTGAGGACCTCTATACTCATATGGCAAGCCTTACGCCCTTCTCGGAACTGGAGCTTTCCACCTATATGGATGTTTTCCGGGACTATATGACCATCGGTGGCATGCCGGAGGTCGTAAAAATGTATATTGATAATGGCCACTTTGGGGGGACATTGGAATTACTCCGTCAGCTCCTGTTGGACTACGAGGAAGATATTACAAAATACGCCAGCCAAACTGACAAATCCAAGGTCCTGGCTGTATACAACCATATCTCGACCTTCCTGGCTAAGACCAGTAAAAAGTACCAGATCACCAAGATTGCCAGAGGGGCAAGGAACCGCGAATACATCGGCGCCGTGGAATGGCTTGAAAAGGCAGGTGTTGTCAATATATGCTATTGTCTGAACAATCCGGAGCTGCCGCTGAAGGGGAACTATGACACCGATACATACAAAATATACTATCACGATACCGGCCTGTTAATCGCATCTCTGGATGAAGAAGCACAGGAGGACTTGAGGGCTAACAAAAATTTCGGGACTTACAAGGGTGCAATTTATGAAAACATAGTGGGAGAAATGCTCCGTAAATCCGGCTACGACAAGTTGTATTACTACAAAAGCGACAGTCCGGCCCTGGAGATGGATTTCTTTGTTCGAGATGCGCAAAACTTAATTCCCGTAGAAGTTAAATCCAAGGATGGAGCCACTGCATCTCTTAATCACCTGATAGACTGGCCTTCATTTCCGGACATTTCCTATGGAGTCAAGTTCGGATACAAGAATATTGGCTGGGGAGGTAAGTTCTACACCTTCCCTTACTTCCTTGCTTTCCTCTTGAAACGCTTTTTAAAAGAGGCCGGACATCCTATGCAATAAGAATCAACCTCACGATAGAGAAAGGTTAAACAGGACATCAGTGGTAAGCGACGAAGGACATAATTGAATTCTGTCGGGCAAATGCCGGGCAAAATACAAACAAAAACCCCATCTGAAGTATCTCAGATGGGGTTTTCTGGTGACTCCAACAGGACTCAAACCTGTAACCTTTTGATCCGTAGTCAAATGCTCTATTCAATTGAGCTATGGAGCCGTTAGTTGGCCTTTAATTAGGCCTCCTTATTTTCAGCAGTGTAGACTTTCTCCCTGATGCGGGCCTTCTTACCGGTGAGGTCACGGAGGTAGAAGATACGTGCGCGACGCACTTTACCGAACTTGTTAACCTCAATGCTGTCAATGAACGGGCTCTGGTAAGGGAAAATTCTCTCTACGCCAACGCCGCTGGCAATTTTACGGACGGTGAAAGTCTTTGTGAAAGCATCCTGACCGCTGATCTGGATAACCACTCCGCGGAACTTCTGGAGTCTCTCTTTATCACCTTCCTTGATTCTGTAGGTAACGGTGATTGTGTCACCGGCCTTGAATTCCGGGTAGGAAGCGGCTTTATCATTCTGGAAAGCCTGCTCTGCAATTTTTATCAAATCCATAATTTCTAATTCTCTTTATGCAACATTGCGGTTTGGCTCCTTACAAGAGGTTGCGTTGTTTTGGGACTGCAAAGGTAGTAATTTTTCTAAAAGTACCAAAACTTTTTTCAAGATTTTTTAGAAAATATTTTTCACCTTGTCAAAAGTGTTCTTGTCTTCCCTGGTAAGATCCGGCTGGAAACTGGAACTGCCCTTCATCTTTTCAAGCGCTTCCCTCTCCTCACGGGACAGCTTGTGGGGTACCCACACCTGGAATTTGACGTAAAGGTCTCCGTTTCCGCGGCCATAACCCTGAACGCTGGGAAGGCCTTTTCCGCGAAGCTTCACAACAGTTCCGGACTGGGTGCCGGGCTCTACCTTTACTTTATAGCTGCCGTCAAGGCACGGGATGCTTACCTCGCAGCCAAGCATTGCGTCCAGAACGGAAATGATGCGGGTATGGAAGAGGTTGTTGCCGTCTCTCTGAAGCTGAGGATGGGCCACCTCATTTATCACCACAAGAAGATCTCCATTAACGCCGCCGCGTGGAGCCGCATGGCCTTCTCCGCGTATTGTAAGCTGCATTCCGTCCTCTACGCCTGCGGGGATATGGACCTTCACAAGCTCACGCTTACGCTCAAGGCCCGTACCGTTACAGCGCCTGCAGGGGTTGGAGATAATCTTTCCCTCACCCTGGCACTGAGGGCATGTGCCGATAGTGTATCCAACGCCGAAAAGGCTGCGGGTCTGCTGCCTTACGCGGCCCTGACCGCCGCAGGTGGGGCAGGTTTTAATATCGGCCTCACTCTTGGCGCCGCGTCCGCCGCAATCCGGGCAGGGACGGGCCCTTTCAAGGGAGATTTCCTTATCACAGCCGTTGGCAATCTCTTCAAGGGTGAGCTTCACAGATGTGCGTATATCACGGCCACGGAGCACCCTGGGGCCGGATTCCTGCTGGCCGAAACCGCCGAAACCGCTGCCGCCGAAGCCTCCGAAATCGAAGCCGAAACTGCCACCGAAGATGTTGCGGAGGAAGTCGTTGATGTCCATTCCGCCAAAGTCGAAGCCACCGGCGCCGCCGCCCATCTGCTCTGCGGCAAAGCCAAATTGATCGTATTTAGCCCTCTTGTCAGGGTCACTCAGGATGGAATATGCCTCTGCGGCCTCCTTGAAGTTGTCCTCTGCGGTCTTTTTCTCAGCGTCCGTGCCGTTTACCCAGCGGTCCGGATGCCATTTGAGCGCCAACTTGCGGTAGGCGCTCTTTATTTCATCGGCCGAGGCTTTCTTGTCTACGCCAAGGACCTCGTAGTAATCTCTTTTCTGTGCCATAACTTATGCTCCAACAACAACTTTGGCATAACGGAGGACCTTTCCGCCAAGGGTATAGCCGGTTTGGACAACGTCTATAACCTTGCCCTTCAGGGACTCTTCCGGGGCCGGGAACATGGTTACCGCCTCATGGAGCTCAGTGTTGAACTCCTCCCCTTTTGCCTCAATTTTCTCCAGTCCCTTGCCCTTGAGGTAGGAGGTGAGCTTAGTGAAAATCATCTGGGTGCCTTCCTTGGCGGCGTCACTGTCCGTGCTCTTCTGAAGGGCGTCAAGGGCAATTTCGCAGTCGTCCAGGATGGG
>OMQK01000123.1 GCA_900313205.1 uncultured Bacteroidales bacterium
TGCTTCCTTGGCTGCATTCAGACGGGCTTCGTCAATGCAGTCGTTGATATATGCCTGAGCCTCCGTGCGGGCCTCTGCCTTCATCTGCTCCATGAGCTGGGTTTTTGCTTCCTGGGCAGTCATGCCGGCAACCTCCTCTATCTGGCGGATTGCCTGGTCACGGAGGCGGTCATACTCATCCTCGCGTGCCTTAAGGGCAGCCTTCTGGGCATCCAGCTCGCGGTTTTTTCTATCGGCCTCACCCATTTTCTGGTTGAGGGTGTTCTCCTTCTGCTTCACGCGGTTTTCCGCGTCATGGATGCGGGCATTGGATTCATTGACCATCTTCTCATGCTCGCTCTTGAGGGAGAGGTACTTCTCCTTGGCCTGAAGGATTCTTTCGTTCTTGATTTTTTCTGCCTCTACCTCTGCCTTTTCAATGATTTCATCGCGCTTCCCCTTGAGGATGGAGCGCCTTATAACTATGTATGCCGCCAGGGCTATTACAGCTCCGGCTACAAGTCCGATTAATAAAGATATAAGGTCCATATATATTGAGTGTTATGTAATTACTAACAGGCAATAGATATGGAAAAGAAAGCCGCCGTATCCAGTCAGAAAATCTTATTAACTAAGATTTGGGTTCCGGCCGATTCAGGTATCCCACTCAGAGGAGGGCCCGCCATCCACGGCCTGAGTAAGCCCGGTTCAAAAGAACGTGTTGTTTTCAGCTTTCGATCCCGGCGGCTTATTTATTGTCTTTCAGATAACGTTCAAGATCCTGTCCAAGCATGTCCTCTGAGGCCTTGTACTGCTCCATCTCCTTCTGTACGTTCATACGGAAGAGGGTTTCGTTGAGAGCCACAAGTGACATGAGCTCAAGTGCTGTTTTTCCGGGATGGCTCAGTGTATAGGCATCCAGACGGTTATTAATTGCATCCGCGGCGCGGCGGAGGGTGGCCTCCTGCTCTTCTGACTGGGCCGTGAGGTTATAGTCACGGCCGGCTATTTTGAGAGTTATCTTCTGACCCATTACGACTCCTCCAATGCGGAGATGCACTTGTCTATCTCCTTTATAAGTGAATCCAGCCGGGCCTTGGCGTCCTCACCGGGTGCGGCGTTAAAAGCTTGTGACAGGAGCAGGGACGACACCTCTGACTCCAGTTCCATTATCTTTGCCTTTTGGGCATTTCCGGTTTCCTTGCACGCCTGTAACTCCAGGCGGAGCTTCTCATTTTCCGCCTTCACAGCCTCATAGCGCGCAATCAGCTGTTCTATATTCGTTCTAATACTTTCCAGCATAACCGGTTACATTATGCAAAAATACAAAAAATATCTTAAAGTTGCATCAACATTTCTTTGATGAGCGCAGTCATTTTGTCTGCGGCGGCATCGGCGGCCTTCACAATGGCCTCTCCGTCCGTCACGTAATCTTCGTTTTCCGTGTCATGCGCAACGTCCGTAATCACGGACATCCCAAATACGGGAATGCTGCTGTGACGTGCCACAATCACCTCCGGAGTGGTGCTCATGCCCACTGCATCGGCCCCTATTGAGCGGAAATAGCGGTATTCCGCCGGGGTCTCATAGGAAGGGCCGCTGCATGCGACGTAAACGCCCTTCTGGAGCTTGATGCCTTTCTCTGCGGCAATTTCCTCAGCCATCCTGATAAGACCTGGGTCATATGGACGCGTCATATCCGGGAATCGGGGGCCGAAATCGCTTAGATTGGGGCCGATAAGCGGATTTGGCAGCAGATTGATGTGGTCCTTGATGATCATGAGGTCACCAACGTGATATCCAGGGTTGGTGCCGCCGGCGGCGTTGGAGACAAATAGCCTACGGATGCCAAGGAGTATCATCACGCGCACCGGGAGGGTGGCCATTGCGGTGCCGTAACCCTCATAGTAGTGGATGCGCCCCTGCATGGCGATGACTGTTTTGCCGGAAAGGGTGCCCACGATAAAGGAGCCCTTATGGCCTATTGCAGTGGAAACCGGAAACCCTGGAATGGTGCCGTAGGGTATTTCCAGAGGGTTTTCTATTTCATTTGCCAGCTTTCCAAGGCCACTGCCCAGGATGATGCCGGAGGTGGGTTTAAGCCCGCCAAGTTTTTCCCGCACAAAGTCAGTTGCGGCGTATATGGTTTCTAAGTATGTCATGTTTTCAGAGCTTTTCAATCATTTTGCCGATGAGCCGCGTCATCTTTGCGGCGGCGGCATTTGCGGCGTCAACCACGTCCTGGCCGTCATTGACATAGTCATCGGCATAATCGTCGTGGGCCTCGTTGGTGATGACGGAGATTCCAAAGACCGGAACCCCGGCATGGCGGGCCACAATAACCTCCGGGATGGTGCTCATGCCCACGGCATCACCGCCTATGTGCCGGAAATATTTGTACTCCGCGGTACTCCGCGGGGGTCTCATAGGACGGGCCTGTGCCGCCCACATACACGCCTTTCTGGAGCGCAATGCCCATTTCTGCGGCCAGTCCTTCCGCCAATCTTATGAGCGAAGGGTCATAGGGGCGCGTCATGTCAGGGAAACGCGGGCCTATTTCATCGAAATTGGGGCCGATAAGAGGGTTTGGCAGCAGATTGATGTGGTCCTTTATGATCATCAGGTCTCCTACATGGAAGCAAAGGTTGGTGCCTCCGGCGGCGTTGGAGACAAACAGGTACTTGATGCCCATCATTATCATGACGCGGATGGGAAGTACAACCATGTCCATGCCGTAGCCCTCGTAGAAGTGGATGCGGCCCTGCATGGCAAGGACCTTCTTCCCGGAAAGCGTGCCGGCAATATAATTGCCTTTGTGGCCCGTTGCAGTGGACACGGGGAAGCCGGGAAGCTCCCTGTAGGGTACCGTGATGGGGTTTTCTATGGAATTGGCAAGTGAGCCAAGGCCGCTGCCAAGGACTATGCCTACTTCCGGGGTGAAGCCTCCAAGCCGGTCTTGCAGCACGGAGACAATATCCTTTATCTTTTGAATTCTGGGGTTCATATTATGTGGTTAGAGTTGCTTCAGTACTTTTCTGGCCTCGCTCAGGATCTCTGACTCGTTGGGAACGGTTCGGTTTCTCATGATCCACCTTCCGCCGGCCATGACATCCGTAATAACATCGCTGTGTGCGGCGTAGACAAGGTTTGCAAGTGTGGGGGCTGGTGAAATGAAAGCCGTACCTCCAAGGTCTACGAGGGATAGATCGGCCAGCATTCCCTCCTTTATTTCACCCGTGTTTATGCCAAGGGCCTTTGCTCCGTTCACAGTGGCGCTTGCATTTCTCCATGCTTTCTGGACCATGGCGCTGTTTTTCATGTGCTCAAGCATGTCCACGTTGTTTGAAGAAGCGGCGCCGTCAGTGCCAAGGCACACGTTGGCGCCGGCTTCCTGCAGTTCCTTGAAGCGGAACTGGTAACCGGATGCGAGCTTGAGGTTGGAATTGATGTTGTGAACGCAGCTTACCTTGTGGTCTCCAAGGATACGGATGTCGTTGTCGGAGAGGAACAGGCAGTGTGCCGCAATTACATCGGGGCCGAATATGCCCAGGGCGTCAAAATACTCAGTGGGGGAGAGACCCTTGTGAAGCCTCCGGCAGTCCTTGTCTTCCTGGGCTGTCTCTGCAAGGTGCATGTGGATTTTAAGACCGCGGTCACGTGCGAAATCCGCCGCCCAGAGGATGTTCTCCTCCGTTACGGTATATACAGAGTGGATGGAGATAGTGAAAAGGGATTTTGTGCCCCAGTCCAGTGACTTTTCATAGAGTTTCTGGCATGCTATGCGCTGCATTGCGGCCATCTTGGGATCCTGTGAATCCAGGAAGATGAAGGATACCGCCGGCCTCAGGCCCATCTCCACTGCGGCCTTGCGGGCGTGGGAGGGGAACCAGTACTGGTCATTGAAGGTGGTGGTGCCGCTCTTTATCATCTCTAGGCAGGCCGCCTTGGTGCCCCAGTAGATGAACTCCCCGTCCATCTTGGCTTCCGAGGCCCATACTTTGTCCAGCCACTGGTAAAGGGTGAGGTCCTCGTTGATGCCGCGAAGCATTATCATTGCGGCATGGGTGTGGGCATTGATGAATCCCGGAATCAAAGCCTTTCCGCTGCAGTCAATTACTTCTTCTGAGGCGGGAACGTCAATGGGCTCCCTGCTCACCTTTTGGATGAGGTTTCCCTTGATGAGGATGTGGGCCTGGGAATCTTCCCAGAGTACGTTTTTGAGCAGCATGGCGTGATGTGGGTTCAAAAAACCCGGCGCAATATGTGCCGGGTCAAGGTTTAAAACTCAGTCTCCTCACCACCGTCCTGGTCCTCCCGGGAGGGGTACTGGCGGATGGGCTGGTCATGGAGGAGGTTGTGCATGATGTACTGCACGGCCTCCTGAAGGCCCTCGGAGAATTTTTCAAAGTCTTCCTTATATAGGAATATCTTATGCTTGTCATACACGAACGAGCCGTCACGCTCTGTGCGGCGCTTGCTCTCCGTTATGGTAAGATAGTAGTCGTTGTTGCCTTTGGTGCTTTTGACATCAAAGAAATAGGTGCGCTTACCGGCCCTCACAGGCTTAGAATAAACGTCCTCCGAGCCCCGCTCACGGTCATGTGACCTTTCAAAATCTTCACTGTACATCTCTCTTGTCTGATTTTAAACTATTGTGAACACAAATATAACTATTATTATTTAAAAAAACGCTATCTTTGTACAAATTATTTGACATATGCTTAACAGACGAATCTTACGTATCAAGGCTTTCAAGGTGTTGTATTCTTATGCAGAGAATCCGGACCTTACGTTGAAAGAAGCGCTTGGCAGCCTTGAAACATCTGAGGAAGCCACCAGGGACCTGTATCTTTATATGCTGTCCCTCATCCCCGCCCTTACCGGTGTGGCAGCGCATCGTATAGAGGCGGCCCGCGGCAAGTTCAATCCCACTGAGGAGGACCTCAATCCAAACATGAAGTTCGTCCGTAACGGTATATCGGCCCTTCTTGAAGGAGATCCTGATTTCCAAAGGCTCATTGAAAAGAAAAAGCTCTCCTGGGCCCAGCAGGACGCCTTCCTGTCAGATCTTTACAACCGCGTCAGGTCACGTCAGTATTTCATTGATTATATGGCATCGGACGCTTCTTCCATCAAGGAGGACGCCGCCCTTTGGAAGTGCGTTTTTGAGGAAGAGTTTGAGGATGACCCTTCCCTTGCCGCCATCCTTGAGGATACTTCCATCCATTGGGCCGATGACCTTGCGTACGCCCTGGGGACATGCATCCGCTCCCTGGATGAGATAGGCCGCCTTGGAAGGTGGAGTTTCCCTCCGCTGTACCAGAGCGACATCCTCCTTGCCCAGGGCAGGGAGGCAAGCAGTGACTCAGAGTTTGTGAAAAAGCTTCTCACCACCGCCTATGGCCGTTTTTCGGAATATAACAGCCTCATTGCTGGTTCCGTATCCAAATGGGACCGTGATCGTCTCTACACCACGGACATAGTGCTCATAGCAATGGGTCTTGCAGAAGCAGAGGCTTTCCCGGACATTCCCGTGAAAGTGACCATCAACGAATACGTTGAAATATCCAAGTATTATTCCACTCCCAAGAGCCGCGGCTTCGTGAACGGCATCCTTGACCGTCTCATAAAGCAGCGTGAGTCTGAGGGAATCATAGTTAAAAACAACATTTAATAATAATGAACACACTTTTCATCGCACTTCAGGCAGCTCAGGGCCAGCCGCAGGGCAGCGCCCTTCCCACAATCATCATGTTCGCAGCCATCATCCTTGTGATGTGGCTCTTTATGATCCGTCCCCAGCGCAAGCAGCAGAAGGAACTCCAGGAGTTCCGTAACTCCCTCAAGAAGGGTGACAAGGTTGTCACCGTTGGCGGCATCTACGGAGAGATTGTGGAGGTAAATGATAAAACCGCCCTCCTGAAGGTGGACGGAGACGTCAAGCTCCGCGTAGACAAGCAGGGCCTCCAGAAGGACTACTCAGAGGTTCAGAAGTAGCAGTAAGCCATGTCCCTCAGGGAGAGAATAGGCAGGCATAAGAAAGCCCTGGGAAGGGAGTGGGTCATCCTGGCCGCCTCCGTTCTCATAGCGGGCCTCATCTGGTTCCTGTCACAGCTCTCCAATGTATATACGGGTACAATTAGCGTTCCGGTGGTGGCTCAGTGCAATATTGACGGCCACCGGGGGACATCGGCCAATACCGTTGTGGTAAGCGCCCGCTGCCGCACCGACGGCTTCCGCCTTGTGAGGGAGCACAGCCGCAAGGAGAAGAAAGTGGTAATGGTGGCCTTCGACAGGGGAGACCTCCGCCGCACGGCTCCTGAAACATTCTGCGTAATTGGCGGTGCCAAGAATAACTACGTAAGCCAGTTCTTCGGGGAAGGTACTGCCGTTGAGGCATTCATTACTGACACCCTCCGTTTCATCTTCCCCACGGAGATGCATAAGAAAGTGCCCGTGGAGGTGCCCCGCGCCCTTCACTGCCGCTCCCAGTATATGCTTGGCGCCCCTTTCCGCTTCAGCCCTGATTCCGTTACGGTGTACGCCCAGAGTGATGTCCTGGATGGCATAGAGAAGGTTACATCGGCCCGTCTTGTAATGACAGACCTCCATGAGTCCCAGCACGGCATTCTTAAACTGGAAGAGATCCCGGGCGTCAGGATGTCCCATACGGAGGTCAGTTATGAGGTCCCGGTATCAAGGTATGTGGAGCTCAGAACCACCGTCCCGGTAGAGGTATGGAACGTGCCTGCAGGCCATCAGCTTCAGGTTTTCCCTCCCACGGCATCTGTGGTGATGAGGTGTGCATTCCCCCTGAAGAAGGACCCCGTGGCTTCTTTCAAACTGTACGTAGACTACCGTGATTTCAGCGCATCCCTTTCTGGCCGATGCGCTCCCCGCACGCTCCGCCTCCCTTCCGGTGTGCTGGAGTACCAGGTGGATCCTGAGGTGTTTGACTGCGTGGAGGTGAAGTAGGGATGCTCACCGTCATTGTCACAGGTATGATAGGCAGCGGAAAATCCGCTGTGTGCGCCCTTCTTTCAAAGAGGGGCATTCCTGTATATGACTCGGACTCCCGCACCAAGGCGCTCTATGACAGTGTTCCCGGGCTCCGGGAGAGGATAGAGGCCGAATTGGGCGTGCCGTTTTCAGGCCTTGCCAGGCTCATCTTCAGTGATGCCGCGGCCCGTGAAAGGCTGGAAGCAATAGTGTATCCTCTTGTCAGGGCCGATTTTGAAGCCTGGAGGGATGCGCAGGATGCTCCCTTCGTGGTGCTGGAATCGGCCATAATCCTTTCAAAACCCGTCTTTGACGGTATTTCGGACCGGGTGGTGGCGGTGACGGCATCGGAGGATGTCCGCCTTGCTCGGCTTGTCGCCCGAGGCCTCACTGAGGAAGACGCCCGCCGCCGTATGGCCTCCCAGTCCCTGGACCTTTCAAAGGCCGATGCAGTCATTCACAACGACGGCACCCTCCAGAGCCTTTCCCGCCGCGTAAGCCGTGTCTTTTTCGGCAAAAATAGTTATATTTGTAGGTTAGAAAACAAATAAGTCAAAATATGAAAACAGATCTTGCAAAAATCCTTTCAGTCCGTGGTCAGCACGGCCTTTTCAATTATATCGCACAGTCCCGCCAGGGCGCTATCGTAGAGGCTCTTGACACCAAGAAGCGCCTCAACGTGAGTGCATCGGCCGGAATCACTTCCCTTGCCGATATCTCCATCTACACTACGGAGGAAGAGATTAAGCTCCAGGAGGTTCTCCTCAAGATGAAGGAGGTCCTTAAGGACGCGGAGGCTCCTGCCCCCAAGGCTCCGGAGGCCGATTTCAAGGCCCTCTTTGAGAAAGCTCTCCCGGACTATGACCGTGACCGCTTCTACGTGTCCCACATGAAGAAGGTGGCCGAATGGTACAACATCCTTTCCAAGTACGCTTCATTGGATTTCCTCACCGATGAGGAGCGTGAGGCAGAGGCTGCAAAGAACGAGGAGGCTTAATGAAGACCCTCAGGGTCATAACGCTGGGCTGTTCAAAGAACACCGTTGACACTGAGCATCTTCTGTATCAGGTACGGGATTCCTATGAGATAGTGCCCGAGGATGATTCCCGCGCCGTGGATGTTGAGGCAATCAACACCTGCGGTTTCATAGGGGACGCCAAGGAGCAGTCCATCCAGGTTATCTTGGAGGCCGCTCAGCGCAAGAAGGCAGGTCTTGTGGGCCGCCTTCTTGTCTTTGGCTGCCTCTCACAGCGGTATCCAACGGAACTTCCGGCCCTTATTCCGGAGG
>OMQK01000191.1 GCA_900313205.1 uncultured Bacteroidales bacterium
CAGGTGCACGGCGCCGTGAAGGATAATATCCTGTATGTGAAGTCCGTGATAGAGAACGAGATAAATTCCGCCACCGATAACCCCAACATCTTCCCGGATGAAGATATGGTGATATCGGCCGGAAACTTCCATGGAGAGCCCATTGCCATCCCCATGGACTCTCTGGCAATTGCCATGAGTGAACTAGCCAGCATCTCCGAGCGCCGCACTTTCCAGCTCATAGACGGCGTCCGCGGCCTTCCCAAATACCTTGTGGCGGCACCCGGTCTCAACAGCGGCTTCATGATTCCGCAGTACACCGCCGCGTCAATCGTGTCCCAGAACAAGGGCCTGTGCTGGCCGGCCTCCTGCGACTCCATCCCCTCTTCCCAGGGCCAGGAGGACCATGTTTCCATGGGTTCCAACAGCGCCACAAAACTTGTGAGGATAGTGGATAACGTTGAAACAGTGCTTGGAATTGAGCTTATGAACGCAGTCCAGGCCATTGAGTTCCGCCGTCCCCTGCGCACATCCCCGCGTCTTGAGAAGATCATCGAGGACTACCGCAAGGTTGTTCCGTTCATTGACACAGACACATACATGCATCCGCTCATAGAAAAGTCTGTCGAATTTTTGAAGAATGAGTCTTATCTATAACATAGGCATCCTTGCCGGAATACAGCCAGAGGGGGTCCTCCGCGTGGAGGGCACCGCTCAGGGTAAAACCGGGATCCTGGAAAATGCATGGCTACGGATTGAGGACGGCAGGATTGCCGATTTCGGCTCCGGTAGCTTAAAAGGAGACATTGACGCCTGCGGCGGCATGCTCATGCCGGGTTTCTGTGACAGCCATACGCACATTGTGTATGCCGGGAGCCGGGACTCGGAGTTTCTGGACAAGATAAACGGTCTCTCCTATGAGGAAATCGCTGCCCGGGGCGGCGGAATCCTGAATTCGGCAGATCTTCTTAACCGTACATCTGAAGATGAACTGTTAAGGCAGTCCATGGTGAGAGTGAATGAAATGATGGGAAAGGGTACCGTTGCCATGGAAATAAAGAGCGGCTACGGGCTCAACCCGGATGCAGAGATGAAGATGCTGCGTGTCATTCGCCGGATAAGGGAAACCGTTCCTGCTGCCGTGAAATCCACCTTCCTGGGGGCGCACGCAATTGGCCGCGGATATAGCCACAAGGCATATGTAGATGCCGTTATCGGAATGATTCCGGAGGCTGCAAAATGGGCCGATTTCATAGATGTCTTCTGCGACGAAGGTTTCTTCACGGTGGAAGACACGGACCGCATCCTAACTGCGGCAAAGGGCCTTCTCACGCCAAAGATCCACGCAAATGAACTTGCCGTAAGCGGCGGCGTACAGGTGGGCGTAAGGCACGGTGCCCTCTCCGTAGACCATCTTGAACGCACTACGGATGCAGAGATTGAGGCGCTAAAAGGATCGGCCACTATGCCCACAATGCTTCCCGGCTCTTCTTTCTTCCTGGGGCTCCCCTACGGAAGGGCAAAGGATTTCATAAAGGCAGGCCTTGGAGTAGCGCTGGCTTCGGACTACAACCCCGGCTCCTCCCCTTCCGGGGACATGCGCTTTGTCATGGCCCAGGGCTGCATCAAGATGCGTCTCACGCCCATTGAAGCCTTCAATGCTGTGACACTGAACAGTGCCTATGCCATGGGCATAAGCAAGGACTACGGTTCAATAACGCCTGGGAAAAAGGCAGCCCTGATACTTACCGAGCCCGGCTGGGACCTCACCAGGATGGCATATCAGTACCAGACTCCCTGCATCAGAAAGGTTATTCAGTAGAATAGACGGCTGGTGCCAGAGGGCGTCCATTGTAGCATGATGCCATTGACTGGCCATATGCTCCGGCGCTACGGATGGCTATGATGTCCCCTCGCCGACATTCGTTGAGGATTATCCCCTTGCCAAAGACATCGGAACTTTCGCAAATAGGCCCCACCACGTCATAGGCCTGTTCCGGACCGTCCGACGACAGGTTCTCTATACGATGGACGGCATGGTACATGGCCGGACGTACAAGGTCGTTCATTCCGGCATCCAGAATGGCGAACTTCCTGGACAGTCCCTCCTTCACGTACAGCACCCTCGATATAAGCGTCCCGCATGGCGCCACCACACTCCTGCCCAGCTCGAAATGGACGGGACGGTGACCGTCCAGGTGCCTCCTGAACACTTCAAAGTAATTCCCGAAAGCAGCTATGGGCAAGTGGTTGGGATGCCCGTACTCTATCCCGAGACCGCCGCCCACGTTGATGTCCCCCACTATTATCCCCTTCCTGTCAAGCCTTGCGCAGAGGTCGTTGATTCTGTTGCAGAGAGCGGCGAAATCGGACATGTCCAGAATCTGGGAACCTATGTGGAAATGAAGGCCGCAGAACTTTACATGTGGCATGTCCAGGGTACGCATGATTACTGACTCCGCCAGAGCGTGATATATGCCGAACTTGTTCTCCGCCAGGCCTGTTGTAATGCCTGCGAGAGTATGCGCTCCGATGTCCGGGTTGATCCTCAGGCTCACAGGAGCCACCTTCCCGCACTCAGACGCCACCGACTCAATCACCTCCAGCTCTGCCTCGGACTCCACATTGAACCTGCCGATGCCCTTCTCAAGGCCCAGCCGGATCTCCCAGTCCGCCTTGCCTACTCCCGCGTAAACTATGTCCCCAGGCTGGAATCCCGCATCAAGGGCCTCGTTTATTTCTCCACCACTGACGCAGTCGGCACCGAGCCCCGCGGCAGCTATCAGCCGCAGTATCTGAGGGTCGGCATTGGCCTTGACGGCATAATGGACCTGCCACGACGGATTCTTCAGTTCCTCTTTAATTATATCAAGAGTCTTTTGCAGAAGATGTACGTCGTAGTAGTAGAACGGGGTTCCTAGTCCGGAAAACCGTTCCAGGGGAAAGACACCCTTCAGCATCCTTCAAAAAGGCTGCGGCTCAGGGCCTGGAGGGTCCTTGCCTTGTCTTCCTCCCTTACCAGAAGGGAAATGTTGTAATTGCTTCCGCCGTAACTGACCATGCGCACGGGGATGTCTTTCATGGCGGTAAGGACCATGGTCTCGAAGCCCAGATTCTCCCAGTCCATGTCACCCACGACACATACGATGCACATGTCCAAATCTACGGAAACGGTGCCGTACTTTTTGAGGTCATGGACAATCTCGCTCAGGAAACGGGTGTCGTCGATAGTGACTGAAACGCCCACCTCGGAGGTACAGATCATGTCTATGGGTGTGCGGTAGCTCTCGAAAATCTCAAACACCTTGCGCAGGAAACCATGCGCCAGAAGCATCCTGGAGCTCTTTATCTTGATGGCGGTGATATTGTCCTTTGCGGCGACAGCCTTTATTGTACCCGTCTCAGGATTATTATCGATAATGGTACCCGGTGCAGATGGCTCCATGGTATTCAGAAGCCGTACCGGGATGTTGGCGAGCTTTGCCGGCAGGATGCAGGTAGGGTGCAGTATCTTGGCACCGAAGTACGCCAGCTCCGCAGCCTCGTCAAAATGGAGATGCCGGACGGCGGACGTGTTCCCGACCACGCGGGGATCGTTGTCATGCATGCCATCGATGTCCGTCCATATCTGGATTTCATCGGCGTCAAGGGCTGCACCTATGAGGGAGGCCGTGTAGTCGCTGCCGCCCCTCTGGAGGTTGTCAACTCCGCCGCGAGCATTGCGGCAGATATATCCCTGGG
>OMQK01000130.1 GCA_900313205.1 uncultured Bacteroidales bacterium
CAGGAGCGTCCAGCTTTGTAAGGTGACGGCGGTGAACCGCCTGAGCTATGATATATCGGCAGGAAAATGCAGCCTTCAGGAGGCTAAGGAAAGGATTTCCCGTATCAAGAATATGCCCGCAAAGCCCTTCTGGGAGCAGTTTGTGGCTACAACCCTGAGTGCGGCGGGATTCTCTGCCGTGTTTGGCGGAGGTTTCCTTGACTGCACGGCTGCGGGAATTGCCGGGGCCGTCCTTTTCCTCTTTATGTCTTTTGTGAGTTCCAGGTACCTCTCTAAGATAGTTGGCGGCATTTGTAACGCGCTACTTGTGTCCCTGGTCTCAATCCTTTGCTGGAGGGCTGGTATCGGCATATGCCTGAGCAATATAATAATAGGGGCAGTGATGCCGCTTATTCCGGGAGTGCCTTTTACTAACGGCGTCAGGGACCTTGCTAATTCAGACTACCTTGCAGGTATAACCCGTATGACGGATGCCATGCTGGGCTTTTTCTGCATAGCCATGGGCGTGGCTGCAGCCTTTCTTCTTGACGGGGCTGTCTTTGGCGGTATGCTACGGCTTACCGGTTATGAACCTAATCCGGAAACGGAAAGCTATCTTGCTCAGGCTATAGCTTCATTCATTGGAACAGTAGGTTTTGCAGTGCTTTACGGCATTGACAGGCCGCAGTATCTTACAGCCGGAGCAATTGGCGTAATTGGCTGGCTTTCATATCTTGTGGCATTCAGGGTACTGGGCGTAGGTGCACCGGTTTCAGCTATGTTTGCGGCACTTATGGTGTGCCTTCTGTCACGTTTCAGCGCGGTTCCTACCCGCTGCCCGGCCCAGATTTTCATCATCTGCGGAATCTTTACGCTTGTCCCCGGCGCCGGTATATTCTGGTTTTCTTACTATCTCACTTCTGGAGAGCTTCTCCTGGCGGTTGGGAGCGGTTTTATGGCCATCAAGGTGGCTGTCTCAATAGTCCTTGGAATCATCCTTGCCATGGAAATTCCCCAGCGGCTTTTCTCTCATCACACTCATAAGGCTCACTGACGATGGTCCTCCTTCTTGGTGCTACCGGTCTTTTGGGCCGAAACGTCCTTACCGGAGAGTGCCTTACCTTGAAGGAGTTTTTCCGTATTCAGGCGCGTGTGGGTGGATATCGGCAGCTTTGCATAGCCCTTCCAAACTGGATGGCGGGAATCCTTGGCGTTATAGGATCTACCCTAAGATTCCTTAGGATAAAGACGGAACTATACCCACACAACGTGAAGCAGTTATTGTATGAGGAGTGGTACAGCTGTGCCCGTGCCCGCCGGGAACCGGGTTACTCGCTTACTCCAGTAGATGATGCCATCCGTGATTTTGTGGATTGGTATTATAAAAAATGTTAATTTTGCATGTAAATTTGATTATATGGATAACAACCAGCCCAAACCCCAGAATCAGCTGAGCATAGAGCTCAATCCCCAGACCACAAAGGTATCATACTCAAACCTTGCAATCATATCCCATTCCAGAAGCGAGTTCGTACTGGATTTTGCAACCACGCTTCCCGGTCTTCCCAAGGCCCTTGTAAGTGACCGCATCATCATGACTCCGGAGCACGCAAAACGCCTTATGAACGCACTCTTTGACAATGTCTCAAAGTATGAGGCCCAGTTTGGCGTGATTGATCTTGGCGGCAAGGGCCCCCAGCAGGGCGGCGGCACCTTCAATCTGGCCGATTTCGGTCCCTTTGGCGGCGGCAAGAACTAGTATGGATTTATCAAAGATCAGGGCTTTTGCCTTTGACATAGACGGGGTGGCCACTGACGGCGGAGTTTTCTGCTTCAGTGACGGGGACCTTCTACGCACCTACGACGCCAAAGACGGTTTTGCCATAAGGATGGCCGTGATGAACGGCTACCCTGTTGCGGTTATCACCGGCGGCAGCTCGGAGAGCATACGTAAACGTATGATTACCAGCGGTGTAAAGCCGGAGGACGTGTTCCTTCACTGTCGTGACAAGAGGGAACAGTTCCATCAGTTCGCGCAGCGTTACGGCCTGGATCCTTCGGAGATAATGTACTTCGGGGACGACGTCCCTGACATTGACTGCATAGTTATGAGCGGCTGCGGAGTATGCCCTTCTGATGCCGTTGAAGAGGTTAAGGCCGTTGCCGATTACGTTACCTCCCGTCCCGGCGGCAGGGGATGCCTCCGGGAGGCCATTGAAAGGACTCTCAGGGAGCAGGGCAAATGGGAGTTCAACGCCGGTACTTACAAGAAACTGTTCTAGGAAATGAACCTTCACGGTAAAAGAATAATCCTTGCAAGCGGCTCCCCCAGAAGAAGGGAGCTGCTTAAGGGTTTGGATATTGATTTCACGGTAGACACAGGAAACAGTTTTACGGAGTCTGTCCCGGAAGGTACGCCGTATGATCAGGTTCCGGTGCTTATGTCGGAGGGGAAATCGGCCGGTTTCCATCGGCCACTTGAGGACAATGAAATCCTTATTACGGCCGATACTATGGTGATACTTCCTCCGTCCGAAGGCCGCGGTGGAGAGATCCTTGGGAAGCCAAGGGACGCTGAAGATGCCGCCCGTATGCTCCGTGACCTCTCAGGCCGGAAGCACCACGTCACTACCGCCGTTACCATCCGCTCCAATGCCTTGAAGGACACCTTTACGGCCACAACCGAAGTCTGGTTCAAGCCTCTTTCAGAGGACGAAATCTCTTATTATATAGATACTTACAAGCCCTTTGACAAAGCCGGCGCATACGCCATCCAGGAGTGGATAGGCCATATCGGCATCACCCGCATTGAGGGCTCCTATTTCAACGTCGTAGGCTTCCCGGTCCAGAGGGTCTGGGAGCACCTTCAGGCGTTTTTGTAGGCATGGGCTAGTTTACCCCATCTCCCTATAGTCCTCCTCCATATCCCAGTCCCGTTCCTGCTCCACGCCCTCGGCCTCAGGGATGTCGAACTCCTGGACAGGGGAGAGCAGCTCCGATGATGTCATCTCCTCGATGATCTCCTGGAGGTGCGAAGGAAGACCCGGGAAGAAATCATATCCCGTCATATGCTCCAGCCGGTTGACACTCATTGAGTAGCGGTAGATGCTGATGCCCTTGACAACACCCTCTTCCGGGATGAGGAAGCAGATGGATTTCCAGCCAAGGCTCTTGGTTGATTTCCTGCAAAGCGCCACGTAAGTACCCCTCCATAAAGGGCCGAAGACGATGGAGAGTCTGCCTTTGTGACTCTCCGAGAGCCACTGCAGGCATATTTCAGCGACCGCTCCTGGGACACCTGCCGGAATCAAACTCCCCGGTCTAAGCTCACACATATTCCAGTTGGGTGTGGCTTTTACATCCTCCCTTCCTGTCCATATCGGGATGTCATATCTGATGAGCCTGTCAATGCCGCCATCGGCCCTTCGTGGAAGACCAAGGGAGGGGAGATACCGCCGCGCTCCTTTGGCTTCTATCCTCGAGGCCTTCAGAGTCTCCTGAGCCTGCGAGGGAGAGGCCGACAGCAGAGCGGTCAGCAGCAGGAGTGAAAGGATATGTAACCTCTTGACAGACATTGAGGTTACAAAAATATAAAATAATAAGGAATAATCCTTCTTTGCGTTTTGGGTTTTAAGCGGCGGCTGCAGAGAGTATGATGATGTGTCAAAGATAGATAACTCTTCCACTTGTAATCCCCGAAAAAAAACGTTATTTTTGTAGGATAGAATAACGTATAACATTTTAACTTTCATGAAATGAAAGAACTTGCCGCAAAGTACAGCGCAGCACAGGTGGAGGACAAGTGGTATGCCTATTGGCTGGACCATAAGTTCTTCCACAGTGAACCTAATGAAAAACAGCCTTATACAATAGTGATTCCGCCGCCCAATGTGACGGGAATCCTCCATATGGGCCACGTGCTCAACAACACCCTCAACGACGTCCTTATCCGCAAAGCCCGTATGGACGGCAAGAACGCCTGCTGGGTGCCCGGAACGGACCACGCCTCAATTGCCACCGAATCAAAGGTGGTGGCAAAACTGAAGGCCCAGGGCATAAGCAAGGAGGATATCGGCCGTGAGGAGTTCCTCAGGCATGCCTGGGAATGGAAGGAGGAGCACGGAGGAATCATCCTCCAGCAACTCCGTAAACTTGGCTGCTCCTGCGACTGGGACCGCACCCGCTTTACCATGGAGCCCGCCCTCAGTGAGGCAGTTATCAATACCTTCGTGTATTTCTACAAGAAGGGCTGGATCTACAAGGGCGTACGCATGGTGAACTGGGACCCCGAGGCCCTTACCGCCGTTTCTGATGACGAAGTTATCCACAAGGATACCAAGAGCCATTTCTATCATCTGAGGTACTATATTTCAGACGGCAACGGAAACCCCACTGACAAGTTCCTTGTCATAGCCACAACGCGTCCTGAGACCATTATGGCCGATGCCGCAATTTGCGTGAACCCCAAGGACGAGCGTCATTTCTGGCTTAAGGGGAAGAAGGTCCTTATCCCTCTTATCAACCGTGAGATCCCTGTGATTGAGGACGATTACGTGGAGATGGACTTTGGAACCGGTTGCCTGAAGGTTACCCCTGCCCATGATGTCCACGACTACGAAATCGGCCTGAGGCATAACCTCCCTGTGCTGGAAATCATAGACGACCACGGAAAGCTCAACGAGAAAGCCCAGATCCTTGTGGGCGAGGACCGTTTTGTTGCCCGTAAGAAGATAGTGAAGATGCTGGAAGAGGCCGGAAACCTTGTGAAGGTTGAGGATTACACCAGCCCCGTGGGATATTCAGAGCGCACGGACGCCGTCATTGAACCCAAGCTCAGCGCGCAGTGGTTCCTCAGGATGGAGGATCTTGCAAAGACCGCCCTTGAAACCGTCGAGAGCGGCCGCACCAAGTTCATCCCGGAGAAATACGTGAACACGTACCGCCACTGGATGGAGAACGCCCGTGACTGGTGTATCTCCCGTCAGCTGTGGTGGGGCCAGCGCATACCCGCATATTATCTGCCGGACGGCTCATACGTGGTTGAGGCCACCCCTGAGGCAGCTCTGAAGGCCGCCCAGGCCATCAAT
>OMQK01000193.1 GCA_900313205.1 uncultured Bacteroidales bacterium
ATCAGAACCAGCGTATGGTGGACTCCCCCATCCCGGAGGGTCCAAAGGTGGTAAGCTTTGCCCACATCCTCCGCTACAACACCTTCCCGCTGGCCCCGATAGTGAAGGAACTGCTGGAGGTGTGCACCGCTGAGATGAAGTCCAGCGTGGAGATAGAATTTGCCGCAGAGCCTTCCACGGGCATTTTCAACGCCCTCCAGATACGTCCAATCTCCTCCGACAGCCTGAAGGCCGACGTAGACTGGCGAAGCATTGACACCGAAGGAGCCTTTGTGAACTCCTCCAGCGCCCTTGGAACCGGCTGGGTAGAAGGCATCCAGGATATAATCTATCTCAAGGCCGATGTATTTGACAAGATGAAGACCAGGGAGATGGCGGCAGAGCTCCGCGAGCTCAACGCCCGCATGAGGGCCGAAGGCCGCCAGTACATCCTCATAGGATATGGAAGGTGGGGCTCCAGCATCCCCACGCTGGGCGTTCCGGTTGTGTGGAGCGACATCTCTGAGACAAAGGTACTTGTGGAGTGTTCACTCCCGGATTTCCGCGTAGATCCCAGCCAGGGAACGCACTTCTTCCAGAACCTCACCTCCTTCAATGCCGGCTACGTGAACGTAGACCCTTACACAAGGCAGGGAGACTCCCTGGACCTGAGTGTCCTTGACGCCCTTCCGGCTCAGGAAGAGACGCCCTGGATGCGTCTTGTACACCTTGAAAAGCCAGTATCGGCCTGCGTTGACGGCCGCAGCGGCAGGGCATTTTTGAAAATAGAAAAGTGAGATGAAAGAGTTTGAGATAGCCATCAAGATTGGACGCCCCATCCCGGAGGAAGACCTCAGGGCCGCGGCGGCCAAGGCTCTTGGCGTAAAGCCGGATAAGGTTGCACGGACCGTCATTGTGAAAAGAAGCATAGACGCCCGCCAGGACCCCCTTTACCGCTATAGGGTGCAGGCTTTCAGGGAGGGAGAGGAATATGTACCGTATGAGGTGGCGCCCTACCAGGACGTCCATAACGCCGCGCCCGTCATTGTGATCGGCGCAGGCCCCGCCGGAATGTTCGCCGCCCTGAAACTCCTTCAGAGAGGTCTCAAACCCATAATCCTGGAACGCGGCAAGGACGTAGAGAGAAGGAAGGCCGATATGGCCAAGCTCTCCACGGAAGGCATCCTCAACCCTGATTCCAACTACTGCTACGGTGAAGGCGGAGCCGGGGCATTCAGTGACGGCAAACTCTACACCCGCTCATCCAAGCGCGGAGATATCAGGGAGGTTCTTTACCAACTTGTGGCATTTGGAGCATCTGAGGACATCCTCATTGACGCTCACCCGCATATCGGCACAGACCGTCTCCCGGAAATAGTCAAAAACATCCGCAGGTGCATTGAGGAGCACGGAGGTGAATACCACTTTGACAGCCGTGTCACGGACATAGTGCCGGGAGATGCCCGATCGGAGCCGGGCATGACGGTGTTCTGCGGAGAAAAGGAGTACAAGGCCTCCAAGGTTATCCTTGCCACAGGGCATTCTGCAAGGGATATCTATGAAATTTTTGAGGCCAATGGATGGGCGCTTGAAGCCAAGGGATTCGCACTTGGCGTACGCGTGGAGCATCCCCAGTGGATGATAAACCAGATCCGCTACCACGGGAAATACCAGCCGGAGATGCCCACGGCAGAGTATTCATTTGTGCAGCAGGTGGAGGAACGCGGCGTGTTCTCCTTCTGTATGTGCCCCGGAGGCATCCTGGTGCCGTCCTCAACGGAGGAAGGCACGGTGGTTCTCAACGGCATGTCCAACGCCGCACGTAATTCAAAATGGGCAAATGCCGGCGTGGTTGTCCAGATAGAACCCGGAGACCAGCCATCTGAATACACAGGTCCCTTTGCCCTTATGGATTACCAGAGAGATATAGAAAGGGCTATGTATAATTGGTGCCGTGAGCACGGTGCAAAGCACCCCTTCACCGCACCCGCCCAAAGGATGAAAGACTTCTGCCGAGGCATAGTGTCAAAGGACCTTCCCAAGACCTCCTATCACCCCGGCACATTAAGCGCACCACTTCATGAGCTTCTTCCGGAGCATGTCTCAATGAGGCTCAGAAGGGCCCTGCCGCAGGTAGACCGCCAGATGAAAGGCTATTACACCAACGACGCCCTCCTCCTTGGCACGGAATCCCGCACATCCTCCCCCGTGAGGCTGCCAAGGGATCCCGAAACCCTTGAGCACGTGGACGTACCTGGCCTCTACCCCTGCGGGGAAGGCGCCGGATACGCCGGTGGCATTGTTTCATCGGCCCTTGACGGAATTAACTGCGCTGAAAAGATTTAGAAAGAAATGGCAGACATCATACTTGGAATAGAATCGTCCTGCGACGACACATCGGCGGCTGTACTCCGTGACGGGGTGCTGCTCTCAAACGTCATTGCGTCTCAGCAGGTGCACAAGGATTTTGGAGGAGTTGTACCGGAACTTGCCTCCCGCGCCCATGAGCAGAACATAGTGCCCGTGGTGAGCGAGGCCCTCCGTAAGGCCGGCGTCACCGCAAAGGACCTCACGGCAATTGCCTTCACAAGGGGCCCGGGCCTTCTTGGATCCCTCCTTGTGGGCACTTCCTTCGCCAAGGCCCTGAGCCTTTCCCTGGACATTCCAATGATCATGGTAAACCACCTTCAGGGGCATATCCTGGCCAATTTCGTGCGCCAGGAAGGAGTCCCCGTAAGGGAACCCGCCTTCCCCTACCTGTGCCTTCTGGTATCCGGCGGCAACTCCCAGATAGTAAAGGTGACAAGTCCCACGGAGTACGAGATCCTAGGCCAGACCATAGACGACGCAGTGGGTGAAGCCTTTGACAAATGCTCCAAGATGCTGGGTCTGGGATACCCCGGAGGCCCGGTCATAGACCGCCTGGCAAAGCAGGGGGATCCCAACCGTTTCAAGTTTGCAATGCCAAACATCCCCGGCCTGGACTACAGTTTCAGCGGCGTCAAGACTTCCCTCCTCTATTTTGTGCGGGACCAGCTTGCCCTGGACCCTGAGTTCATGGAGAAGAACAAGGAAGACATCTGCGCCAGTTTCCAGAAAACCCTCATAGACATCCTGATGAAAAAACTCATCCGCGCCTCCAAGGAAACCCGTATCAGGGAAATCACAATAGGCGGCGGCGTGAGCGCCAACAGTGGCCTCAGGGAACGCATCACCCTTGAGGGCCAGAAGCGCCACTGGAATGTCTATCTGCCGGAATTCAAGTTCACCACGGACAACGCCGCCATGATAGCCGTGTCCGGATGGTTCCAGTATAAGGCCGGCGTACGTACGCCCCTTGACGTTGCACCCGTTTCCAGGATGGCCGATTTTTAGAGTAGGATGAAAAAAGGTCTCCGCATATCGCTGAAAGTCCTTGCCGGGATACTTCTTGTGGTCCTGGCGGCGCTTGCGGCCATGCAGTCCCCCAGGGTCCAGTCCTGGGTGGGCGGCAAGGTTGTGGAGAATCTCCGTGACAAGATGGATGCCGATATCTCCTTCAAGATGGTATCCTTCCGCCCCTTCGAGGCCATCACCCTTGACGATGTAACCGTCATAGACCGAAAACCCGCGGTTCCCGGCGCCGATACTATTGCAACAGTAGGATCCCTGGGAGCCAAATTCTCCGTTATGGGTCTTC
>OMQK01000195.1 GCA_900313205.1 uncultured Bacteroidales bacterium
GGTATCCTGGGTGTAGTCGCGGGCGAAATAGGTGAGCGAAGAGCCGTTCTGGTGGAAGGCCATCCAGAAGAAGATGACGACGGCGAAGACGAAGCAGAGGGCGACGATGCGGTCCTTGGTCTGCTTGGGCGTCAGTTCGACCACGTTCTCGCTGGCGGCGGCCGCCTGCTTGGCGTTGACGTCGGTGTGCTTGAACCAGGAGCGGAAGCCGAAGTAGATGGCCATCGACACGATCAGGGACACGCACGCGACGGCGAAACCGAGGTTATAGGCGGTCGAGAGCTGGTTGATGTAGTACTGGCTGAAATCCGTCAGGTTCATGACGGCGACATCTGCACCGGGCATCATGGCCTGGAGTCCTTCGAGGGCCGACGGGTCCTGGAGCGTGCCGTTGAGGCACTGGTGCGCCAGGGCGGGGATGTCGGCCTTGTAGATGAGACCGGACTTGGCCAGGTGGCTGTTCGTCAGCGCGGTCGCCGCCGTCGGGGCGAACATGGCGCCGAGGTTGATGGCCATGTAGAACAGGGAGAAGCCGGAGTCCCGCTTGGCGCTGTATTTGGGATCGTCGTACAGGTTGCCGGTCATGACCTGGAGGTTGCCCTTGAACAGGCCCGTGCCCACGGCGATGAGGAGCAGGGCGCCGATCATCATGGCGAGGGCGAGGCCGCGGTTGGCGAAGGCGTCGGTCGGGATGGCCAGGGCAAGATAGCCCAGGAACATCACGGAAATACCTGTGACGACGCACTTTCCGAAACCGATCTTGTCCGCAAGCCATCCGCCGAGCACCGGCATGAAATAGACGGCTGCGAGGAAAATGGCATAGAACTGGCCGGCAGCGGCGGCGGTGAAGCCGAACTTCGCCTGCAGGAACAGGAGGAAGATGGCCAGCATCGTGTAGTACCCGAAGCGCTCGCCGGTGTTGGCGAGGGCCAGGGCAAAGAGACCTTTGGGTTGTCCTTTGAACATATGGAATCGTGTTTTGAATTGTCTTATCTTGACAAAGATAGCGATTTTCGCCGGAATCCCAATGCCCGGGGACGGATACTGCTTTCTATAAAGGATACAACCGGTTAGCTAAAGAGGGCCAACTGGATTTATAAAAAGAGAGGAAGTCACCGTCAACATAGATGGGACATGGAGCGTCATTTTTAAAAGTATTGCTCTGAATGGATGGTGGTGCGAGAGGCAGCATGTTGATACTGCGGAACCTTGTTTCGTAAAAGGCATAATCGCCTATCATAGTAACAGTCTTGGGAACAACAAGTGTGTAAATCCCTTTGCAGTATGCAAATGCATAGGGCTGGATTGTCGTGACTCCCTCGGGAACAGTGACCTCCCTTATTTCATCGTCATCGACAAATAGATGCCCTTCATTACTGGCTTCAAAAAACGCTTTTGCAGGTTGGTCGGAAGCTGATAACCAATAATCTATATCAGGAATATGGACACGTGTCAGATTATTGCATCCATAGAATGCCCGCTCGTTGACATGCTTAAAAGCTTTTGGAAGATGGACTTCTTCAAGAGATCTGAGATAGGAGAAAGAAAGTAAGTTGATCTCGGTCACATCTTCAGGGATGATCAAGGACGTCGTGATCTCCTGTCCGTTTACAAACAAATGCCCATCAGAGTTTCCCATGAATACGGAAGATCCTAGAAGGGTAACAGAGCACCAGTCTGTCAGGCTGGGCACGTGCAGGTTCTTTAAAAGGGAGCACCTCTCAAATGCCGACCAGTCAATGCTTTTCAAGCTTTTCGGAACAGTGAGGTCCGTAATCCTGTCACATTTGAAGAAGGCGTAAGAAGGAACGGTTTCCGTACCTTCGGGAAGAACGAGGTGGATAACCTCCTCTCCACCGATAACCAGGCTTCTTCCATTGCCGCTGGAGTAGAATGGATGACGGTCTTGTCGTTGATCATAATCAATGGAGAGCCAATCCTCAATGCTCGGAGAGCATAGTGTCTTTAGATTTTTGCAATGCTCAAAAGCTTTCCAATATACTGTTGTAAGACCATGAGGGAACGACACCTTTGAAATGTCAATACAATTGTAAAAACAACAGGACCTGACTTGCGTAATCCCCATGGGAATATCAATGTCGGTGAGTTCCTTCCCTTCCATAAACAGATGTCCTTCCCCGCTTCCATAAAAAGGAACGCTATAACTAGGATTTATCTTGTCAATATCTGGGGACAACTCCAGATTCATCCATACTGATAGGTCCGGGATATGGACATACTTCAGCAGGTCGGCTTTGTAAAAAGCATCCTTCTCAAACCGTTTCAGCCCTTTTCCGATCTTGAGGGTTTCCAACTTCAGACATTGGCTGAAGGCATAGGGCCCGATCGTCGTCAACTCATCCGGAAAGGTAATCTGTCTCAACCGGTAACAATTGGCGAAACCCCGCTCCGGAATCTCCCGGACACCGGTGAAATAGCGGAATTCATCGAAGGTGACAATGGCATCCTGGCCGGCAAAAACACCCTCGATGGATGTCACCGAAGCGGCTTCTCCATAAGAAAGATCCCCATCCTTATTCTTGTCAAAAGCAGCGATACAAACGGCTTTGGCATTCGCGTCTTCGAACAGGATGATTCCGTCCGGATCCTGCGTCGAACCCTCAGAAAAAGTCAGGCCGCTGTCTGGATTCTCAAGTATTCCGAAACGGGAACGGTTGATGGTAATGGACTTGGCGAAAGTCTTTGTGGCGACGGACAAGCCTTTATGGAAGTCAACGGACAGCCCTTCCGACAGCGTTTGGGGAAAGAATACGGCGTAATAGTCCTGCCCCGGAACAAAACCGCCATCCGGAGCCAGAACGGTGACACCATCTTCTCCGTCAATGATTTCCCGGATGACCGGAATGCCCGAATCATCTAGTCCGACCCTTGCCTTGCCGGCGAGTGGTTCTCCATTTACGCTGCGGAATGTCACAGAGGTTATCCCTTCCTGGGAGACACAGAAGCGCGCACCACCGCAGACATTGTGAAAAACGAGATTCTCCTGAGCATCCAATCCCTGGGCGATGCGCTTGGCGACGGCAGGGAAACTATGCGGAGAAAAAGATCCTGCTTTTGCCTGTTGGATTGAATAGTTCCGTAGGGTCACATTTTCAGAGGTGGAACTCTCAAATACAATGGACTCAAAACCTTCATAGGGATAGACGGCCCACATAATATTGTATGTGGGATCGCCAGAATTGTTGTAATAAACAGTAGTGTATGGGATCATGCCTTCAAAGGAAGCTGTTACACTCGGATTTGGTACATTTGCGATAAACTCCCCATCATATAACACTTCCCGCTTGTAACCGGCATTGTAAGAGTAATGACTGATATAGAATACATGTATATGCTCTTCTCCCGACCACATGACGGTAGTCCCATCGGATTGAATCTCCGTTCGGGTCACATTATCTTCTGCCCAGCCGGCTTTAATCGTGATGGGCTTAAGCTTTTGTTCGGAAGAGACGTCACCTGTCTCCTTTGCGCAGGAAAACGCCAGCAATGCAATGAGAGCCAGGCAAATATGCAATGTTCGATTCTCCATCTTCATCTCCTATTCCAAACCGTCAAACCAATTGTCATAGCCAATCCCTTCGGTATAACTGTCAAAGGAGTCTTTATTGCTGGCG
>OMQK01000253.1 GCA_900313205.1 uncultured Bacteroidales bacterium
ATTCCGGAATCTCCTTTGGACATGTTCTGGACGATGAAAACCTCTTCCAGGTCCCAACCCCTGCGGGCCATGTAGTTGGCGGCATCCAGGGCGGAGTTGAAGTCGATGGCGTTACCCTGCTCGTCCACGAGCTGGCGGTCCAGGCTCCAGAAACCGGAGAACTGGCCGAAGTCAAATTCCACTGTGGTCTTGTTGGAGAAGAGCTTGGGGGTAGCAACAATCTCACAATAAACCTTGTAGGGCTTAACAGCCTGCTGGACTTCCTGCTGATTCTGTTCCTGCTCTAGCACAAGTTCCTGGGCGAATGCTGCTGTGCCGGCAAAGAGCCCGGCCAGTACCATGAGGGTAGTAAAAAGTGTTCTCATATGCGATGATTTTTTTACAAATATAAGTATATTTACAAAGTGAATCCGGTTCCGCACGTCTTTTGAATATGAACATGTTTTACCTTTTGAAAAAGAAGATAATGTGCAAAGCGATCGAAAGGAAGAACAATCAGGCTCCTTTTGATTATCAGCATGCCGAAGCTTTTACGCTGGATGGGGTGACCGATCCTCTCATTAACAACTCATACTATTTTTCTGCCCATAACGCTCATATGTCAGTCTTTGTGCGCCTGGGAAGGCGTGCAGACAAGGATGAAGCATGGTTCGCCCTGTTTTGGGAAAACCGTCTTTATGTGCTGGAACAGGAGTTCTTTCCTGCGGGAGGGTCTCCACTGCGGGTGGAAAAATGCAATGAAGAAGGCTGGATGGTCTCTTTCAATGGAGTTCTCAATGATAGTATTCAGGCCGCCTTCTCTGCCAGATTCATCCCTACGCAGCAGCCCATTGATTTTACCAGTAACATGCCGCCGTCCAGGATGGCCACCGGTATTGCCAATGAAAAATGGAGTAAAGCCTTTTTTGACGCCCTCCAGAATGTAAGTGGCCAGTGCCATTATGAACAGGAAGGCCGGCTGGATGGCAACATGACCTTGAATGGATCATCTGTCACGTTCAATTTACCTTGCATAAGAGATCACTCCTTTGGAAAAAGGGATTGGAATTACATGAACAATCACTTGTGGCTGATGGCCGTTACACCTGCCTGCCAGTTTAACTATTCTCTTGTATCTTACCCTGTATTAAGCGTATTGGAAGTGGGAAATTACAGAAGTGATGCGGGGCTGCGCTATATGCTGGAAGCCAATCTTGACTTTCGCCAGATCAGCAGCGGAAACGTCCCAAAGGAACTGGAGTTTGACGTCCATCTGGACGATGGCCGAACCGTTCATGTCGTCTCCCGGGTAATTACGGGCGTGACTTACCATTTCCAAGATGGGCAATACACGCTCTATGAAAACATCGCAGAGTTCCGTATAGACGGACATGAATGCCGGGGAATTTTTGAAATAGGCTTCAACCGTGACAAAGGGAGGTATTTCAACCAGAGGAATCTAAGCAACATCGTACGATGAGAATATACCGGTTGGGACAGTTGCCGGAGGATCTTTATCCGGCTGTAGGAGGGAAAGCCAAGGGGCTGGATTTATTGGTTAGGCACGGTTTCCATGTACCCGGCGGCTTTGTGATAACTGATATAGACCAGTTAGACGAAGAAGCCGTATATCAGGCATTTGACAATTTGGATTCCCCGTTGGTGTCAGTGCGGTCATCGGCCTCTAATGAAGATCAGGCCGGGGCTTCCAATGCCGGCCAGTATGAAACCTGCCTCTTTGTGGACCGCATTCATCTTGTGGAAAGTATAGGCAAGTGCCTGGATTCTGCCAAGTCCCTTCGCGTAAAGGCGTATGCCAGCCATTTTGACCTTGGCGCTGTGGCAATGAACATCGTGGTCCAGCAGATGGTGGACAGCGACAAGGCGGGGGTTCTTTTTACTGCCGCTCCCGCCAATGGCTCGGCCATTCTGATAGAGGCGGTGAAAGGGCAGGGCGAACAGCTTGTGTCCGGGAAGGTCGCTGCCCACCAGTACCAGATATCAAGAAAATGCTATCGTCCCTGCGCCGATGACTTGATGGAGGAGACCGAAATTCGTAGGCTTTATGAAACCGGTAAACGCGTAAGGGCGGTATTCGGAGAGGATAAAGACTTGGAGTGGGCTATCCGCGGCGGCGAATTATATCTTCTGCAGATGCGTCCCATCACCATGGAAATAATTGATATTGAAGAGTTTGATCGGGACGATGACCTGAGCGGGCATCTTTTTACCAAAAGGAATGTGGGGGAAATGATGCCGGGTGCGGTAACTCCTCTCACCCTTTCAACTTCGGCAGAAGCCATTGACTACGGTATGCGATATATGCTGACGCTGGCCGGGGTGTACTCCTCTCCGGACGACGCGCAGCCCCTCCGTCTTATTTCTTCCTTTTCCGGGCATCTGTTCTTCGACATGAACCTGCTGTACAATATGCACGCAAAGGTGGGTATTGCCAATCCTCAGTCCATGAACCTGTCCATCATGGGAGAATACCACGACTATCCAGAAGTGAGCGCCCCGTACGCCAACCCCCTGGTCCGCGCCGTCAATTCGGTCAAGTTCCTCAGGTATGTGTTTTCCGGCCATAAGGCAATGAAAAAATTCGACGGCCTGCTTGCAAGGGTCCATTTTACGCAGGCCGGTTCTGCCCGGGAAATATACGAAAGCATCGACGGGAATCTTGCTTTACTGGACGAAAGCCTTGTCTACCACTACGCCTCATCGGCCTATTCCGGAAGCGCCACCAGCACCTTGTACATGATGCTGGACAAGTATTTTCCGGACAAGAAGGTTTATCAGTCTTTCCTATCGGCCTTGCTTTCCGGCATCCCGAATATTGAAAGTGCCGATATCATTTCGCGTCTGCAGGAGATGGGGCACATGATTCTGAGCCAGGAGCCCGGGGCCGTAAAGTTCAATGCCCGGGAGTT
>OMQK01000074.1 GCA_900313205.1 uncultured Bacteroidales bacterium
TCCCTCCCATTCGCCGCGCTTCGCGCAGGCTCTGGGCCCCTCCCGCTCATGAAGCCGCGGGCGGCTACAGGTTTTGACACCAATACCTCCCCTCCGCTTATAGGGCAACGAAACGCACAAAAACCGCCAAAAATGTGTGAATCATTGACCAAACGGGCAACGAAATGCATAAAACCGGCCCAAAACGTGTGAATCGTTGCCCCTGAACATCATAGAGGTGCAACCTGCGACGTAAATAGGCAACCTGAGACGGTGCTCCTGCAATTCCATGGCGGAAATCGGCAAAAAATAGTTATCTTTGTAAGCTATAATAAAGATAAGCAATGAAAGAAGCCATTGAAAGAATATTCAAAGAGCTGGAGGAGCTGAAGGCCACCAGCCAGAAAGAGGCAGAAGAAGCCCGTATACGTTTCCTTGGAAAGAAAGGTGAAATCACGGCCCTTATGGACGAGTTCCGCAACATTGCCCCGGAACTCAAGAGGGAGTACGGCAAGAAGCTCAATGAACTCAAGCAGTACACCATTGCAAAGATAGATGAACTGAAGGCTGCTGCAGAGACCGCAGCCGTGGCCGATTCCCCCAAGGAGGATCTTTCAATGCCCGGAGACGCTTTCCCCCTGGGTTCGCGTCATCCCGTTTCAATTGTACGTCAGCAGATTGTGGACATCTTCCGCAAGTTTGGATATGACGTTGCAGAAGGCCCTGAAATTGAGGACGACTACCACGTGTTCGAGGCCCTGAACTTCCCGCCCAATCACCCCGCGCGTGAGATGCAGGACACCTTCTTCGTGAGCACAGGCCACCTCAATCCGCTTCTTCTCCGCACCCACACTTCTTCCGTGCAGGTGCGCACCATGGAAACCCAGCCGCTGCCCATCCGCGTGGTGTGCCCCGGCCGCGTTTTCAGGAATGAGGCAATATCGGCCCGCGCGCACTGCATCTTCCATCAGGTAGAAGGACTGTACATTGACAAGGACGTCACTTTTGCAGACCTCAAGCAGGCCATCCTGCTGTTTGCCCGCGAGATGTTTGGTGCCGATACCCAGATTCGTATGAGGCCCTCCTACTTCCCGTTCACGGAGCCTTCCGCAGAGGTAGACGTTTCCTGCAACATCTGCAAGGGAAAGGGCTGCAACATCTGCAAGGGCACCGGCTGGCTGGAAATCATGGGCTGCGGCATGGTAGATCCAAACGTCCTCAAGGCCAGCGGAATTGATCCTTCCCAGTACTCCGGATTCGCATTCGGTATGGGCGTTGAGCGTATCGCAATGCTCAAGTGGCAGGTCAACGACCTCCGCCACTACTTTGAGAACGACATGCGCTTCCTCTCAGAGTTTGCCACCGCCACGGAAGTGTAATCCGTGAAAGCCCGTCAGGTACTCATATTCCTTCTCAGCGTTTTCGCCGCCCTGGGCGTGCTGTGGCTGGTTATGCCGGCCGATGGCATCGCCGCCGGGCCGCTCACCCTGCGTTTCTCCAATATGCAGGCAACCCTGAGGGATGCAAATGAGACCAAGGTAGACGTAGACTCCGTCCTCAATGCCGTTCAGGCCCGTTTCAAGATGAAGCAGGACACCCTGGAGTACTACAGGCAGTTTTTCACGGAAAACCCGGACCGCATCTATCTTCCCGGGGATGACATAGACTTTTTCCGCCCCGTCTTCAAGGACTTTGAGGCCCCGGGTCTCAGCCGCGTAGTCCACTACGGAGACTCCCAGATAGAACTTGACCGCATTTCCCAGGACCTCCGTCAGGATCTCCAGGCTAGGTTTGGAGGCAACGGAACCGGCCTTTTCCCGGCCCTGAGCAACGTTCCGTCGGCCAGCATTTCCAAGGCTGCAAATGGAGGTTTTGTCCAGTACACCATGTACGGAGATTCCACCACCGTCCGCGCCGGCCACAGCCGCTACGGCATTCTGGCCCAGGTGGTTACGCTCACCGGCGGCGGCACGGTCACCCTCCGTTCCACCAGCAACAAGAACGCCCGCGAAGGCGTGCACAGTTTTGAAGCCGTCACCCTCCTTTACGGCCGTCCCAGCGGCGGGTTCTCCGTAAAAGCGGTATCGGACACCCTGAGGCCCACCCCCGTGGAAGAAGTAGGAGAGAGCGGCCTCCGCAAAGTCACCTGGCACTTCGGCCGGCCCGTCCAGAAAGCCGTGCTCCGCTTCTGCGGCAACGCGGAAATATACGGAATATCGGCCGATCCCGATTCCGGCGTCCAGGTAGACAACATCCCCCTCAGGGGCTGCTCAGGCACCATTTTCACCCGTATCAACAAGCCTCTTATGGCCGATTGCCTGGAAATGATGGACGCCAGTCTCATCATCCTCCAGTTTGGCGGAAACTACATGCCTGTGGTCCGTAACACCAAGGTCATCGAGCAGTATCAGGAGCAGATAGAGGCCCAGATCCAGTACTTCCATGAGGTTGCCCCGGATGCCCGCATCCTCTTTATCGGCCCGTCCGATATGGGAAAGAGCGTGGGCGGCCGCATTGTTACCTGGCCCCGCCTCCCTGAACTTGTGGATTCCCTCAAGGCCACGGCCCTCAGGAACGACGCAGCCTACTGGGACCTCTTCCGCATGATGGGAGGGGAGAACTCCATGGGTCAGTGGGTTAAGCACAATCCCCCTTACGCCGGGCCTGATTACATCCACTTCACCCCCGCCGGCGCCCAGAAAGTTGGAGACGCCCTCTCCAATTCCCTCCTTACCTATTACGATTATTACCGCCTGGTCAAGTGAAGCGCCTCCTCCTTATAGTCCTCCTTGCCCTGGCAGTGCCGTGCGCAGCCCAGCGCCCTCCCGTGCTCATTCCGCGCGGTCTGGAGGGTGAATCGGCCTCATTTACCGCCTTCCGGCAAAAACTTGACTCCCTGGTACATTGGGGCACCGGAGACGTAAGGGTTCTCCACGTTGGCGGCTCCCACGTCCAGGGCGGCACCTGGAGTGACCGCCTCCGCACCCGCTTCCTGTCTTTAAGATACGGCCTTGACGGCGGCAGGGGCCTGGTTTTTCCCTTCGCGGCCGCCCTTACCAACACCCCCGTCAGCTACACAACCTCATACTCCGGCCTCTGGGAATCCCACAATTGCATTAAGGCCGATGGCTCTGACCTCGGCCTCACCGGCATAGCCGCAGAGGTTAAGGACACCGCCTCCCGCGTAGCCGTGGACCTTGCCCGTAACGGCGGTCCCGTGCTCCGCCAGAGCTACGCCTTCAACCGCGTGGACGTCCTTGGGGAAGGGGAGATGGAGCCCGTCCTCCTGCTTCAGGGCCGGGATACGGTTTACGGCGTCAAGGGCCACCAGTACACCCATTTCGACCTCCCGTACTACACGGACTGGCTGCAGGTCTTTTTTAAAGGAGAGGGCCGATACACCCTTCGCGGTCTCTACCTTGACCGCACCGGGGGCGGCTTCACCTACAGCGAGGCCGGAATCAACGGCGCCTCCACCTCCTCTTGGGCAAAGTGCTCCCATTGGGCCGAAGACCTTTCCCGCGTGATGCCGGACCTTGTGATATTCTCTATCGGCATCAACGACATCCAGGGCCACGATTTTGATTCCCGCCGATTCAAGGAGAACTACCGCTTCCTCCTCCGTCAGGTGCGGGACGTGAACCCCCGCTGCGCCGTCCTCTTTTCCGGCATCAACGACAGTTATTACAAGGGAAAACACGTGAACCAGCATACCCCTGACGTTGAAAAGGCCTTCCGTGAACTGGCCGATGAATTTGACGGCGTGTTCTGGGATATGTATGAGGTGATGGGCGGCTACGGCTCCTCCGACGCCTGGAAAGAGGCTGGCCTGATGCAGGGTGACAGGGTCCATTTCTCCCCCGCCGGCTACCGCCTCATCGGAGACCTTCTCTTTGATGCAATAATGGAGTACAGATGACGCTACTGGACATCATACGGGACTTTGCCGTGAGCCTGTTCTCCTTTGACCAGGCGCACCCGCTGCTCTTTACCCAGTTCTACTTCTGGGCGTTCTTCGCGCTGGTGTTTGCGGTGTTCTCCCTGTTCCACAGCAAGGTTCTCCTCCGCAACGGCTTTCTCTTTGCGGTGTCACTTTTCTTCTATTACAAGACGAGCGGCGTGTTCCTGGCGCTGCTGGTGTTTGTGATAGTGTACAACTACTTTGCGGCCAAGGGGCTGTATCGGCTTAAAAAAGAAGGCTGGAGACGGGCCCTCACGGCGCTAAGCGTTGTGATAGACCTTGGGGTCCTTGCCTATTTCAAGTACGCGTACTTCATAACGGACTTTGTGAACAACCTCTTCGGGCTGTCCATTGAGGTTCACGACGTCCTTGGAGAGTTCCTGAACGCCCTCACGGGCACGTCCCTTTTCCGCGTAGATGCAATTATCCTCCCGGTAGGAATATCCTTCTTCACCTTCCAGGCGGTAAGTTACATAGTGGACGTCAAACGCCGGAAAATCAGGCCGGTAGAGAATTTCCTGGACTTTGGCTTCTACCTCAGCTTCTTCCCGCAACTGGTTGCCGGCCCCATCGTCCGCGCCGTAGAGTTCGTAGAGCAGCTCCATAAGCCCTACAACCTCTCCCGGAGGTGGTTCGGAATAGCCATCTTCTGGATAATGAACGGCCTCCTGAAAAAACTCATCCTGGCCGATTACATGGCGGTGAATTTTGCCGACCGCGTCTTCGAGAACCCGCTCCTTTACAGCGGCTTTGAGAATTTATCGGCCCTTTTCTGCTATTCCCTGCAGGTTTATGCCGATTTTTCCGGCTACACGGACATTGCAACCGGCGTGGCGATGCTCATGGGCTTCTACCTTCCCAAGAACTTCAATTCCCCGTACAAGGCCCCCAACACGCAGGACTTCTGGCGCCGCTGGCATATGACCCTCAGCCGCTGGCTACGGGATTACCTCTATATCCCCCTTGGCGGCAACAGAAACGCCTCTGCGGGTACTTTCATCATCATAGCAGCAATTGCGGTGATCGGCAGTTTCCTCAGCGGATCCTGGTGGGTTGCGGCGGCTGTGGCGGCTCTTGCGGCGGGTATCGGCCTATGGGCCTGGCGTAAGCCCTCTGACCGTAAACTCATCACCACCAACATCAACTCCATGAACACCATGCTCCTTGGCGGCCTCTGGCACGGGGCAAGCTGGAATTTCATGATCTGGGGCGGTCTCAACGGCATTGGAATGGTGATTTATAAGATCTGGACCAAGCGCACGATGGGCGTGAAACTCCTTATCATTTCACTTGTCACGGCCCTTTGCGGAACCCTCTCCTTCACCCTGCACTATCCCGTCTGGAACATGTTCTTTGTGTGGACTCTCATCATCCTGGCCGGTACCCTGGTGAAAGCAGTCTACGCCGCCGTCACACCCGGCCCCGACCGGGTGTCTCCCGCCGCCAAGTGGTGCTGTAACGCCTGGGACATCTTCCAGACCTTCGTGTTCATCACATTCACCCGCCTTTTCTTCCGCAGCGGCTCTAACCTGGATCCCGCCCTTGCCAACGAGCAGGCCTGGAACACTGCCAAGAATATGGTGAACCAGATAGGCTCCCACTGGGATATCGGCCTTGTTCCGGCTATGATCCACCAGCACCGTGCGGTGCTCATCCTCTTTGTCCTGGGAATGCTCATCCACTGGCTCCCGGAGCGCTTCAAGAGGCGTTACCGCCTCACTTTCAGTGCCCTCCCGCTGCCCGTCATGGCCCTTGTGGTGGTCCTGATCGTGATCTTCTTCTACCAGTTCATCACCGCCGACCTCCAGTCCTTCATCTACTTCCAGTTCTAACCCCCTCCACCCTCCATTGTAATGCCGATGCGGTGCTACTTAACGTGCTGGTTTACAGTCGTTTACAGATTTCTTTGGGATTACCGGTAATCCCAAATGATTGTGTAACTTACTGTGTTTTAGTCACTTAACATCCACTGGGTTATAAGTGTGGCCGGGGGGGGCAATGAATAACACGTTTTTGGCGTTTTTTGTGCGCTTCGTTGACCAAATGGGCAATGACCAACACAAATAAGGCCGTTTTTGTGCTTTTCATTGCCCATGCAGGTGACCACTGACAAGTATTTGACCGATTTTTTGTACCTTTGTGTCATGGAAGTAAGAGCAAAAAAGGCCCTTGGGCAGCATTTCCTCACAGACCAGAAAGTGGCCCGCGCCATCGTTGATGCGCTAGAGACCAAAGGCCCCGTCCTGGAAGTGGGCCCGGGAATGGGTGTACTTACGCAGTACCTGCTGGAAAGAGAAGACATTGATCTGAAGCTGGTGGAGATAGACTCTGAGAGCGTAGAATACCTTCTTACGCACTTCCAGGGCATGCAGGGCCGTCTTATGGAGGCTGATTTCCTCACCCTTCCCCTGGAGCGGATCTTCCCCGGAGACTTCTGCGTAATTGGCAATTTCCCTTACAACATATCTTCTCAAATTTTCTTCAAGGTCCTTGACCACAAGAACCACATTCCGCAGGTTGTGGGTATGGTTCAGAAGGAGGTTGCAGAGCGCATTGCAGAAAAGCCCGGAAGCAAAACCTATGGTATCCTGAGCGTGCTTCTTCAGGCCTGGTATGATATAGAATATCTATTTACCGTTGGCTCCGGCTGCTTTGCTCCGCCGCCCAAAGTTGAGAGCGCCGTGATAAGGCTGCGCCGCAACGGCCGCACAGACCTTGGCTGTGACGAAAAACTCTTCAAGACCGTTGTGAAAACGGCCTTTGGGCAGCGCCGGAAGATGATGCGTAATCCCCTCAAGCCGCTTGCCGCTGCTAAAGCTACTCGCGAGGGGTGGCCGCCCGAAGAATTATCGGCCTTCCTCTCCCAGCCCGTATTCTCCCAGCGCCCGGAACAACTCTCCGTGGAGGACTTTGTGGCGCTCACCAATCTTCTGGCATAATTTCCCTAAACCTAACCGTCAAAGTCACGTTTTGGGCCGATTTCTTGACTAAGATTGTCACAAGAAACAATCTTAGTCACGTTTTTGGGGTAATTTGTGACTAAGATTGAATCAGTTATGGTCTAAAGCGGGCTGGCGCTAAGCAACAGCTTTGCGGCGGCGGGAAAGAACAGCCCACACTGCCCATACGGCCGTTATCACAAGGCACATAGGCACGCCTACGGTGAGGATTTCACGCCACATCTGGGCGGCGCCGCCGGTCTCCGACAAAGCCGTGAAGAAGGGGAACTGCCAGGTGAGTTCTCCGTTGATTACGTGGTCTACGATAAGCATCACAGAACCACCCCAGAGCATGGTTTCCAGAGTTTTCAGGGAAGCCGGAACGGGCTTTTTGCTTATTTTACGGTATGCGGTGGTGGCGATAGCCTGAACAAGGGGCGCTACAAAACAAGCCATAGGTTAAAAGTTTTCCCAAAGATATGCATTTTTTTGCTAACTTTGTAAACTCTGAAAAAACCAAACTCAAAATATGTACAGAACACACACGTGCGGGCAGCTCCGCATTGAGAACAAAGGGCAGCAGGTTACCCTGGCCGGTTGGGTCCAGAAAGCCCGCAAACTTGGTGGAATGACATTCATTGACCTCCGTGACCGCTACGGCATCACGCAGCTTGTAGTTGAGGCCGATGCCCCCGCAGAGCTTGTGGAAACCGCCACCTCCCTTGGCCGTGAATTCGTGATCCAGGCCACCGGTGAGGTTGTAGAGCGCCAGGCCAAAAACGCCAAGATGCCCACTGGTGACATCGAGATTAAATTATCGGCCATAAATATCCTCAACAAGAGCGTTACCCCGCCCTTCACCATTGAGGAAGAGTCCGACGGCGGTGAAGACCTCCGTATGAAATACCGTTACCTGGACCTCCGCCGCGGTCCGCT
>OMQK01000196.1 GCA_900313205.1 uncultured Bacteroidales bacterium
CGCGCCATAGGCGACGTAGTTGGCGGCGCCTGGAACGCCGGCAAGAAGTTCACGGAGTAGCTATCCCAGCATTGCCTCGCAGCCTTCCAGGATGTCCTGGAAGGTTTCTTCGAAGTCTCCGGTGTACCAGGGGTCTGCCACGTCACGGCCTACACCCGTGTAGGACATCATAAGGTGGATCTTACCCTCCGGATCATTGGGGATGATGCGCCTTATGAGGCGGAGGTTGGAGCCGTCCATGCAGATGATTCGGTCAAAGCGGTTGTAGTCATCCCTGGTGACCTGGCGGGCGCGTTTCCCCGGGTCAAACCACACTCCGTGCTGGGTGAGGCAGCGTTTTGCCGGGGGATAGATGGGGTTGCCGATTTCCTCTGTGGAAACGGCGGCTGACTCAATATAATACAGGCCCTCCAGGCCCCTGGCTTTCACCAGTGCCTTCAGGATGAATTCGGCCATAGGGCTCCGGCATATGTTGCCGTGACATACAAACAGGACTTTCATAAGCGGAAGCAAAGTTAATACTTTTCCGAAGAATTGTATTGGCCTGATAATTGCGGGAAATGGAAGTATGAAAAGAATTGTTTTAATTGTTCTGGCAGTTCTTCTTGCGCTGCCTCTCTTTGCTCAGGTGGGCCGCTTCAAGAACATCAAAACCTGGTATCCCGGCTATTCCCTCAAGTTTGACACCGCAACGGGGGAGCTTTTTGCCATCCATTATGACAATGAGGCCGATATGACCTTCGAGGCTGTCGTTTCCCCAAAGCAGAGCCACAATCATCACCAGATAGGCCGATACGAATTCCGCCGTACCGGTCATATCGGCACATATCAGATCTTTGATACCTCCAGCGGGGATTACATCACCGTGAAGTGGATCCCCAAGGACAGCGAGGGGAGGGATATGGGAATTGATGTGGACAGCCTCATCAATAGCGCCGGGGAAGGCATCAAGAACCTTCTGAGGCTGATGGAAGAGGGGTTGGAGAAAGCCCGGGAGAACTTCCCCGACACTCTTGTAAGAGCCTCCTAGGCTATTTCACAAACGGTTTTAGATCCTTGGCGGCGTCTGCGGCGGTGATTCTCTTTCCGCCGTTGTCAAGGTCTATCAGAATGTACTTGTCATGGCCCATGCCCAGTTCTTTCATGTATGAAAGCTGGCGGAGGCCATGACGCGTTTCTATACGCTCCACAAGGTCATGGTGCTCATCGGCAGTCATGGCGTAGACAATGTCCACGCAGGCCTGGTCCACGGCAAGGATATCCGTGGAGGAGAGGATTCCCACGTTGGGGGTTACCACGGGGGCTGCGGCCGTGCCTTCGCAGTCGCAGGAGACGGACATGTTGCGCATTACGTTCACGTAGGTGACATGCTTTCCAAAATGGTCAATGGTGGCCTTGGTGCTCTCAGTCATGCGTTCCATAAACTCTTCCTCAGCAATATCCCACTGATTGGGCTGGCCGGGAGTGGTGTGGATCCAGGCTTTGCCCACGCGGCCATCGGCACAACCTATGCCGATATTCTTGTTAGAGCCGCCAAAACCGCCCTGGGTGTGGCCCTTGAAGTGGGTGAGGGCTACCATTGAGTCGTAGTTCACAAGGTGGCTTCCAACAGCCATTTTCCGGAACCACTTTCCGTCTTTGACGGAAAGGGTGAGGGTGTCATCCTCATCTATGATATCCACAGGGCAGAATGTCCAGCCGTTAACCTGGAGGGTCTTACGGTGTTGTTCCGTGGTATAGCGGTCTCCTTTATAGTAGGTGTTGGTCTCTATGATTGTAGCATCAGGGAGATCCTTTTCAATGAGGGCCTTCACCCATTCACGGGGAATGATGTTGGGACCGTTCTGCTCTCCGGTGTGGAGTTTTACGCCCACCTTTCCGGTAATATCACCGCTTACTTTCTCATATGCGGCTATGAGGCCTTCCGGAGACAGGTTACGGGTGAAATACACCACGGCTTCCTCTCCGTCACGCTGATCATAGGGGACATACTTGTTTCCGTCCTTAACGCCGGAATTGTTGGTGGTTCCGCAGGCTGCAAGGATGATGGCTGCTGCTGCAAGGATAGGGAGTCTTTTCATATTCTTATGTTTATCGGCTTAAAGATATGGATTTTTTGCGTAACTTTGAAAAACTGAACCTTTGTCCATATGAGAAAACTTTACGTTCTTATAGCGGCGCTTCTTATTGCCGCCCCGGTTGTAACTTCCTGCAGTACTGCTTCCAAAACCACTGAAAGCACTTCAAGCACTAATGTGGTCCGCACTCCATCCACAGTCCGTAACCGCATCCTTTCCATGGGCCGCAGCCACCCTGAGGGCTTCACAATGGATATTCATACTATGGAAGAGCCCAAAGCAGGCATTGCCGTGGCGTATGCAGAAACAAGGGGAATGAGAGGCAACCGTGATATTTACAATGTCACCGCGCACGCCTATTCCCACGATGGCTATGTGGGTGGCTGGAAGGACAAGGAGTCCGGAAACTACTACTATGAGAGTGTTAAGCTGTTCCCTGAAGAAGACATTGAGGGTGCCATGAAGTTTGCCCGTGAAAACGGTCAGAAATCCGTGTACATCCTCTCTTCTGAAACCGAAGTTCCGGTTCAGAGTGAGTTGTAAATGCTGTCAGTGACGGGCTCCAGCCACTCATTGGAGGCGCCTTCCTGCACATCCTTATGGTAGGTGATGTGCTGGAACCAGGAGTCTGCGGCCGCGCCGTGCCAGTGCTTGACCTCTGCGGGAACGGCAATTATGGTTCCGGGGGTCATCGGCACTGCTTCCTTGCCCCATTCCTGATACCAGCCACGGCCGGCAACGCAGATTAGCACCTGGACCTGCTTGTGGTGGATGTGCCAGTTGTTGCGGCAGCGGGGCTCGAAGGTGACGTTCATGAGGCCGGCTTCAAGGGGTGCCAGATAACTGTTTCCGGTGAAATACTGTGCATAGGCGGTGTTGGGCTCACCCTTGGGCCATACTGAGAAGTCTACTGTCTGGATCATAGTTTCGTCTTTTGTTCTGATATACTTTGCATCGTTTGCGGTGAGGTCTTCATCGGCCCTTATGGCACTCGCAGTTCCGCTTGATTCCATCTCCTCCATAAACTTCCGGGCGCTGCCGTTCTCACCGGTGTAGTACAGGTTCATGGTTATTGGTTGCTGCTTGCAGGACATAACTAACAGTGCTAGAATGATTAAACGGATTGCTTTCATTGCTTTTCAAATTTTACTGAGACGCTTCCACGGCCAAGGGCATCGGCCAGTCCGGTAATATCTTCAATCTTTCCTATTCTGGTATAACTGTAGCCTCCTGCAGGACCGTAGAATAATACCACGCAGTCACCGCTGTAGAGCATAATGTCCCCAGCCTCAATGCGGTCATAACGACTGTCATTGTGGGGCAGGGCTACGCCGTAGCAGTATTTCTCGTTGCCGTGAAGTTCACTCATTTCAAGTTTCATGGGCAGTCTCTGAATGAAGGCCTTACCGGTTTCTGAGCCATCGATAGTTGCTGTAAAAGCCTTTCCGGCGGCTGTGATTGTGACTTTCATAGATTCAGTTGTGGGAGTTTCTTCACTTTCTTTCTGCTGCTCTGTGGGCATTTCTTTTTGAACTGCCGGCGCCGGTGCTGGCGCT